>DATDFW010000109.1:0-5517 GCA_036522375.1 Nitrospiraceae bacterium | reverse complement strand
TGCGGCGCTCGCTCGCGCAGGACCAAGGCAGTCTCTTGGTCTTTCTGCCTGGTATGGCCGAGATTCGTCGCGTCGAACAAAAACTCCTCGATTTGAAGCTGGCTCCAAACATCCTCATCGCCCCCCTCCATGGCGACCTGCCGCAAGAAGCACAAGACCGCGCGATCGCACCGGCACCAGCGGGCACAAGAAAAATCGTATTGGCCACGTCGATTGCCGAAACCAGTTTGACGATCGATGGAGTGCGCGTCGTCATCGATGCCGGTTTGCTGCGCGTACCTCGTTTCGATTCGCGATCGGGGCTCACAAGACTGGAGACTATCCGTGTCACTCAGGATTCTGCCGAGCAACGTCGTGGTCGGGCCGGTCGTCTTGAGCCGGGTATCTGTTCACGTCTGTGGACATCTGGAGAGCACCAATCGTTAGCCCCTTGTCGCCCGCCGGAAATACTGGATTCCGACCTGGCGCCGTTGTTGCTCGAATTGGCCCAATGGGGCACGGCCAATCCAGCCGAGTTGTCCTGGCTTACTCCCCCACCGGCAGGGACTGTGGCCCAAGCGCGAGAATTGCTGACTGACCTCGGCGCACTCAACATAGAGGGACAGATCACTGCTCATGGTAGGCGAATGGCCGAGTTGCCGCTGCATCCACGTCTCGCGCACATGCTGCTCAAGGCTCTGTCATTACAACTCACCGACTTGGCCTGTGAACTCGCAGCACTCCTTAGCGAACGAGATATCCTGCGGGACCCCTCTGGCCGGCGTAACGCCGATCTGCGGCTTCGCCTAGATATCCTGCATGGAGCGTACGATTACGCGGCAGGTGCGACTATAGACCGTGCGGCCTGTCAACGAGTACGGCGCACGGCTGATTTATGGCAACGACAACATCTACGAGCTGCTCGTTCGGACCGTCAGGGCAGCCTCGATGAGACCGGTCTGTTACTCGCACTGGCCTATCCGGACCGGATCGCACAACGCCAACGGGGAAACGATGCACGTTATCTCATGGCCAATGGCCGTGGCGCTGTCTTTGCGAACCCTGATCTCCTCGGCTCGGAAGATTATCTCGTTATTGCCGACCTGGATGGCAGTGGTCAATGGGCCAAGATCAACCTGGCTGCGCCGGTACAGCTCCGCGACCTCGAGACTCTGTACGCGGATAGAATTCAAGTGATTGATGAAGTATCGTGGGATGAGGCAGCACAGATGGTTCGTGCGACCAGACAACGCCGACTGGGTTCGCTCATCTTGTCTGCACGTGGACTTTCAAAGCCGGATCCTTGGACGATTTCGGCTGCGTTGTTAGAGGGCATTCGCCTGGCAGGACTCGACAGATTGGCCTGGACTCCGGAGCTTCGTCAGTGGCGCGCACGAGTGGCCTTTCTACGAAGGATTGAAGGACAGGAGTCGCGATGGCCAGACCTGTCGGACCAGGCGCTCTTACAGACTCTCGATGACTGGCTTGCTCCCTATCTCACAGGGCTCACAACATTCGACCGCGTGGCGACTCTCGATCTCACCCAGCCGTTGCGCGCGCTCCTTTCCTGGGAACAGCAACGCCAACTTGACCGTTGGGCTCCCACCCATCTGACAGTGCCAAGCGGATCGAACGTTCGCGTGGAGTACGAGACACCGGATCTGCCCGTTCTTGCTGTACGGTTACAAGAAATGTTCGGCTGCAAGGACACACCCCGTCTTGTCGACGGGAAGATTCCGGTCATGCTGCATCTCCTTTCGCCAGCACGCCGGCCGGTTCAGATCACGAAGGACCTCTCCAGCTTCTGGAGATCAACCTATCTCGAAGTAAAAAAAGAACTCCGTGGCCGCTACCCCAAACATTCCTGGCCCGACGATCCGCTTATAGCTCCCCCGACGGCAAAAGCCAAACGGCGACTGCGCTAAACCCCGCGAGAGATACGGGACTGGTGGGGCGAGCGAGATGGATAAATCAAAATTTCGCTTATCATGTCTTTCGCGCCAGTCCAGCCTGTCTCGCACATCGTGCAGTCCAGCCGAATGCTCAAAAAGTTCGACAGCGAAGCCGCAGCCAAAGAACAGGGCGCAGCAATCCAATTCAGCAGCCTGCTAGATGGGGATGTCTCGCGTGCCGTCGTAGGACACCCTCGACTGATGGGATAATTTCACAATATCTCCGTCTTTGACCACTGTGTCTTCGCCGCTCACTTTCTTGTTCACCGTAATCATGACTTCTCGATTCATTAGAAATTGCAGCAATGGCCCCATACGACTCTGATTCGATTCGATCAGCTTCCTGACCGTGGTCGGCTTCAAGACCTCAAGTTCAAATTCAATTTCTCCAACCGAATCGCGAAGCGTCAGTCCAAAAACCAGCACCCTCACCATGTATCCCTCGTCACTCGTTGTCCGGTCTATTTGGTCTGTCTGGTCTATCTCGTGAATCTGGTCGGTCGAATTTATTTGGCGCTCTTTCTCTAAACCAGATAGACCAGACAGACCGAATAGACCAGATCGACTTACGATCGGTCTGCTGCCTCATAGGCTTCCTGAATCAGTTGAGCCACATGCTTGACCTCCGCTGCACCCTTCAATCCCGTGCGCAGCTGAATCATACAGGCAGGGCAACTCGTTGCGACAATTTCGGCGC
Organism: Nitrospiraceae bacterium; assembly: GCA_036522375.1. Taxonomy (GTDB): domain Bacteria; phylum Nitrospirota; class Nitrospiria; order Nitrospirales; family Nitrospiraceae; genus Palsa-1315. The sequence goes on along the minus strand of DATDFW010000109.1, from coordinate 2,889 downwards.
CGCTCTGTTCGACAGCCCGTCGCTTGCGTTCGACAATTCGCTGAGAGGTCTCAAAGTCCTTCACGAGATAGGTCCCGGCTCCGCCCGCACAGCGATCGGCGTCCGGCATCTCGACATACTCAACACCCGGTAAGCCTGCGAGAATTGCACGTGGCTCCTTCGTCACACCTGCGGCTCGCAAATGACAGGAGGAGTGATACGCCACCTTGCACTTCGGAGCCTGCAAACCGGCCATGGCAGGTTTCACTGACGATTGTGAGACAAACTCCGAAATATGTGTGACTCGTTTTGCCAAGGCCTGAGCCGCCTCTTGCTCCGGCTCACCGGCAAATAAGGTGGGATAGTCCTTCAACATGAGCGTGCAGGAGGCGCATCCGGTCACCACCTTATCGTACCCCGCCATGGACGCGAGGTTGACCCTTGCCCCTTCTTTGGCCAACGCGCGATAACCGTATGTTTCGATCGGCGTCCCGGAACAGCGTTGCGGCGGCAGAGCCGGTTCGACTCCATGTTTTCGCAGCACGGCGATCACGGCATCCCCCACCCCATCGTCGAAGTAGTTGGCTGCGCAGCCATGGAAATAGGCCACTTGAGAGCGAGCCGTGTGTCCAGCCTGGGGAATGAGTTCTGGATAGCGGTCTCGAAGATGGCGGTGGGCCAGTCGAGGCAGCATCAGCTGAGGCGACAATCGTGCTGTCTCGGCAAGACGAAGGAGGAATGGCTTAGTTAGACGGTCGAGTAACCGTCGAATCAGAGGACGGTCCCATATCACCTGATACCTCGCGAGCAACTTTAAGAATCGCTCAAATCGGGCAGTCTGTGCATGGAAACGAAAGATAACACCAGCCATCTCGTTCGGATGCTCGGCGCGCCGGTCAAGAATCAGCTGAGACACATCGACGCCGGCCGGACAGGCTGTGCGACAGGACTTACAGTTGAGACAAGCTTCCACGACTCGTTTCGAATTGAGATAACTATAGTTTTTATCGGTGACAATCTCGAACCAGCCCCGTGAACTCATATCTTCCGATTGAAACACATCGTAGACCGGGCAGACGGCGTTACACTTGGCGCAAGTCGCACAGGATTTTGTCAATCGCACATGGTCAATATGGTCCGTAAATGGCTGATCGCTGATCTTGATACCTGGATTGAGGACTCCAGATGGATCAAAGCTCTGCTTCACACGCACAAAGAGCTCATACAATTCGGGGCCGAACATCGTCTTCACATATTCGGCGCGCACCCGGCCATCTCCGTGTTCTCCACAGATCGAGCCACCGAAGCGGCCCAAGACCGTTTGGTGAATCTCGTGATAGCCCTGCACCATTTTCTGGAAATCGTCTTGATCGTTCACGTCAAGTAAGGGAATGATATGCGCGTTCCCATTTCCGATATGACCGAAAATCGCGACCGGTACGCGCTGTCCGGCGAAGAACTCTTCGAGATAGCGGATAAGTTCGCTGATTCGTCCAGCCGGCACCACCACATCGTCGACATAGTTTATGGGCTTCTTCTTGGGATCGAATCGATAGAGTGTGGGATAGAGAGCCTTACGAGCCTTCCATAATTGGTCCCGTTGCTCGGGATCAAACGCGATCACCGGATCGGACGTGAGGCGATAGCGGCGGGAGATGTCGGTCATGCGTTCGGCCTGCACCCGGAGATCGTTTCCTGTTGCGTCGCCGTCCAATTCCACCAAAAGAGTGGCGGCCGCGTCTGAAGGAATGCCGTGTTTCGCCCTTCCGATCAAATTGAGCGTGTTCGCATCCATCACTTCTAATGCGCTCGGCCTCAACTCCAGCAGTCTCGGCACTGCATCCCCCACATCTTCCAAGCGGTGAAAATGGACGAGCGCTGTAAGGGTTGCGCGGGGTTTCTCGACCAGTCGAATCGTCGCTTCACTAAAGAGACCGAGAGTGCCCTCGCTGCCGACGAAGAGCTTGGGAAGATCGAGGCAGTTTTGCGCAAGGCCATCGACGAGACCAAAGAGGTTGTAGCCACAACTGTTCTTGCTGACCATCGGCCGTTTCTGCGTAATCAGCGCCGCGTGATCTTGTAGCAGCGACCGCAAATCATGAAGCGGTCTGTGCACCTTCAGCAGATCGATACAGACCGGATCGTCGAGCTCATAGGACTTGGCGTCCATCCATTCACCGGACTGGAGGCAGACCCGGAGCGCCGCCACATTATCCTTGACGGCACCATACCGCAGCGTGTGGGGACCGGATGAGTTATTTGCCAACATCCCACCGAGCTTGCACATGTCACCGCTGGAGGGATCTGGACCGAACAACAATCCTTGATGGCCCAATTGTTTATTCAATTCAGCGAGCACAATCCCAGGCTGCACACGAGCCCAGCGCTCTTCTCGATTCAGTTCCAGCACCCGATTCAGCCTCGAGACATCAAGAATGATCCCGGAGCCGATCGCGGAGCCAGTCAGATTCGTCCCGGCGGCACGCGGCGTCAGCGGGATGCCTCGCTGTACGGCGTAACGCACCGTCGCAGCGATGTCCTTCTCAGACTCGACAAGAACTACCGCCTTGGGTTCCATACGATAGATGCTGGCATCCACCGCATAGGCGGTGAGCGTCGAATAGTCATCTTTGACTTTATGGGCCCCTATCACGCCACGAAGGTCTGATGCTATGGCGCGGGAACGTTCGGGCAGAATGAGAGTTGGTGCGGTCATAGTTGAAGGCGTCGATCATTCTAGACGGTCCATTAAGACCAGCACAAGTCTGGTTCATCGGTCTCTCTGGTCTATCTGGTTTGTTCCGTCTGTCTTGTGTGTTTGGTTGAAGAAAACTATCCAGATAAACCAGACAGACCGAACAGACCAAATGAACACAACAGGCTGGCGGACTTTTTCCGTCTCTTGCTAAC
>DATDFW010000108.1:0-5407 GCA_036522375.1 Nitrospiraceae bacterium | reverse complement strand
AGGAGTTCGGCAGACGACTCTTAACTGGGGTTACTCTGTCTTGGCTTTCAGCTGCTTCGCAGAGCCTTTAATCCGCTCCCCAGCTGCTTTCGTTTTTCCTTTCGCCCGTTCCATCGCGGCCTTCGTCTTATTCCCTTTCGCCTCTTCCGTTAAGGCCTTCGCTTCTCCTTTGGCATTCTCAATCTTCGCATTCGCTTCTCCCTTCATCTCCTCCATCTTGGCCTTCATCTCACCAGCGTGAGCAAACCGCTGTACTCCAACAAACACGAATAGAAACGCCATGGCAAAAACCGCAAACGCTTTCATGGAAGCCTCCTTGTTAAGAGTGTGAAGCGTTGAGATCGGAAGTGTTCAATTCACCGGATAAATTTTGCCTGCCGAGACCGATTGCACTCTGGTCAATATTGATCAGTTTCGAGGAGGAATTTGCAAGGAGGCCGTGCGGATTTGGTCGAGTCTTTTCTTGGTTTCATCATCTTGTCCGCACGAAGACATCTTCGATGCCGCGGACTCCTATACGAAAAGGCTGTTGCCGTTCTGGCTGGTGCGGGCCGGAAGTCGGGATCTAGGCTGTGTGATTGGCGGACGCGACCGCCGTCATGTTAGTGCTCTGCATGAAGTCGATGATCAGCACGGATCTATTGAAGCTACTGTCGCTTCACAGATCCATGGTCTTGCTCGACGGTAGGGAATCTTCTAGTACCAGGGTAATGCTTCTTCCCCCATACGATTATCGCCTCCAACACCGGCCTTAGCCCATTCCCTTTCTTGGTCAGCAGATATTCATAGCGTGTGGGTTTCTGTTGGTAGGACCGTCTGGTAACAAGGCCGGCTGCTTCCAATTTTGCCAATCTATCCGCAAGGATGTTTGAAGCGATCCGTTCCGGAGAGGAGAGGAATTCCTGATAACGTCTTTTGCCCAAGACCAAGTCTCGAATGACCAAGAGCGTCCACTTGTCTCCAAGTGTATCCAGTACATTGGTGATTGGGCAGTCCGACCGTTTAAATCTCATCGGTCCCGTATTCTACCAGGTCGGTTGGTCGCACTCACCTTCTTATATTTAAGCCTGGCTGCGTCATGGTGAGTACGAGTCTAGTTACTTGCATTATGCAAGTAACTAGACTATACTCGCGTGAGAAAGGGCCCCTCCCTCAGCCATAATGGCGACGAATTGATAGGGCGCGGTTCGAGGCAACATTGGAGAGAGGACACGCTCTGCGTGTTTCAAGACGAACCCAATTTTAACAATGCCAAGTAAGAAGGAGGGATGAGAGATGCCTTTATGGAAAGTGTATCATCCTGTCGGAGCGTTTAGTGCTGAAGACAAAAAGGTGTTGGCCACGCGTGTCACGCAGGTATATGCGAGTATCCCGATCCCCAAGTTCTATGTCGTGTTTATTTTTGAGGAAATGGCCAAGGACTCCTGTTTTGTCGGTGGCGAGCCGCACAATAAATTTGTCCGGTTCAAGGTCGATCAAATTGCTCGAACGTTACCTGGTCCGGTCATTAGAGAATGGTGGACAAGGACTTTAGATGAAGTTCTTGCTCCCTTCGTAAAGGACAGGGGATATGATTGGGAGATTTCCATTGACGAGACACCGTTTGATCTGTGGTCTCTTCAAGGGGAACTGGCTCCTCCTTTCGAATCTGTGGCTGAGAAGCGGTGGGTAAAGGAAAATAAGGCGAGTCCTTACACCTTGGCGGAAAAGCTTCCTGTCAATCTCATCCTCGCTCCAGGAATAGCGGAGCGTTAGGTTCCGGCATAGCTGGCACTGTGCTGAATGGCGTGTATTGAGGCGGCCGTCCTCGTCGCCGGACAAAATTGAAACTTCAAATGCCACAGGGCGTACAGGATTGTACGTATAAGTAGTCTCCGCAGTTCTAAGTTATTGATAATTTAGTGATTGCGATCCTGGATCACAAATTGCTTTTCCCTCTCCTCGTCAGTCAACTTTGATAAGAGGAGGGAAGAATCATGGATTGTCCGAAGTGCAAAGGATTGATGATGCTGGAAAGATTCTCGGACTTTTTCCTGGTGTTCTATGCCTGGAAATGTATCAATTGTGGAGCGATCATCGATAAGACGATATGCAATAATCGGAAAAACAGCCTTGCAGCCAAAGCTTCGAAAGAAGTTGAACAGGTAGCCGTATAACCTTCCGGCAGCAGGCCATCGGATTTCCGGTAGGTTTGGTCTCCAAGAGTGAGTGTGATGGAGTTCTCGGATGTCATTCGCAGAACCTCCACTTCAGATTTATTTTCCCCGGTTGGACGGCACCATTGTTCCGGCTGTCTCTTCTCCCAAGCTCTTCGTGAAGTTCTCGCGCTGATCTAAGCATCCGACAAATTTTCACAGTGCTAAACCAAGTCTCATCCATAGACCATTCTCACCCCGTGCCATTCTCGAAGCTGAATAGTCGGTGAAGGGATTCAGGCAAACGACATGTTCGTTGGAAGGATTTTATTTGGTCGGTTATGCGATGTCGTTGCAACGAACAAAATTGTCCTGTCCGGCAATCGCCGTGTCACTGCGGAGCAACGGTCCGACACAAAGCAGAATATTCATCCTCGAAATGCGACGTACACTGGCCGGGGAGATTGTGAAGGACGGCCCTTCACCTGGCTCGACAGCGTGTCCGGACCCCCTTCCTTCAGCGTACGTATTTTGTCATTGGGAGTTACCGTGCTGAGGCGGAGGATGGCTTGCCCATCCTCGAGACCGCAGAGATAGCGTGTGAACTGTGCCCTGTGCTCTTTTCGCATGAAGTCTATCCGATCTCTGCAGCCCAAGGCATCCACAAGGCCGGCTTCTTCTGCTCGCCAGCCTGCGCGTTCATCCGGTGTGATCGAGTGGAGTTGTTGGAGCCGGCACCATTGAATGCGAGAGACGAGCTCGGTGGGTTCGTGCGTCATGGTCCCTCCTTTTGCGTGATGTTGCCTCTCTGGTATTGGTAAGGAGCCGCAGCTCTCTCGGAGGTGCTGGCTTACTACGCCCATGGCCATCTTGAAACACTCCGGACAGTAGGTATGAGTGACGGGGAGATCGTCCGGGTTTGCACCATGTATTTTTCGAAACGTCCGCGGAGTAACCCAATGCTCTTTGTCACAGGGGGATCGGGTCTCGTCTCGAATCAGATTGCAGACACAGCAAATTGGGAGTAGGCTCTGTGCGAGGACCTTTTCTCTCATCGGAACTGAAGGCACCTCGCGAGTATCCTCCGTGAGCAAATTTTCACGTCTCAAAGCATCACCTCTTTCTTTCATATACAGGTAGTAGGGCCACGCAGGGAATCGCACTACGGAGCCTTCCGTGCCACGTACTATAAGTTTATGAATGCACAGCCATTTGTGGAACTGGGAAACTCCCTAGTTCCATGCCAGCAAGGCACTCGTGTTAGATATTCGAATGCTGGACTAAAATGTCGCCGGCTTGCAGGAAACCTAATGGTCGGCGTGACCGGAGACGAGACTGTAGAAGAACGGGCTTCGCGGAATCACCTGACAAGGCAAGGTGCCTGTTCTTAACCAGCAAACATGGCCTAGGGTCATTCTCCTGCTTGTCTCGTGTTAAGAAAAGGCATAGACTTTGCCCTCCAACCGCCTCTCAAACGCAGGAGGCAATTCCTCGATGCCGTGGTTTCTATCATGCACAAGGAGAAGAGGATGTGACTGCGGCACGAAAGACTTCTCATAGATCGTCCTCTGCAAAGGGGGGCGCTCCACACAAGAGAATCGAACGGGGGCCTGTGAAAGCCACGCAACCTCCGAAGCCGTCTGCTCCGTCACCGGCCAAGTCCATAACATCGTCGAAAAATCTGATCGTTGGGATAGGCGCCTCCGCCGGGGGCTTGGAAGCCTTGGAAGAGTTCTTCCGCCACATGTCACCCAACAGCGGGATGGCATTCGTGGTGGTCTCGCACCAGCACGCGGGGCATGTCAGTCTCCTGCCGAATCTACTCAGTAAATGCACGGCAATGCCGGTGGTGGAGGTTACGGATGGCATGGAGGTTGAGCCCAATTGTGTCTATATGGCGCCGGGGGGGAGCAACTTGGCGATCCTGCACGGCACCCTACACCTCATGGAGTCTGACTCCAAGGAGCGCGTGCCGCTCCCCATCGATTATTTCTTTCGTTCGCTGGCGGAAGATCGAAAGCAAGAAGCCGTCGGGATCATCCTCTCAGGAACCGGCACCGATGGGACCGTGGGGTTGAGAGCGGTCAAGTCCGAGTCCGGTCTGACAATTGTGCAGGATCCCCAATCGTCGAAGTATCAGGGAATGCCGCGTAGCGCCATGACTGCTGGCGTCGTCGATATAGTTTTGCCGGTAGACCGAATACCGGAGTCGCTGCGTCGATATGCCCTAAGCCTGGCGAAACCGGCGGGACTTTTGAGCGATCGCGACACCGCTCAGACGCTGCATAAGATTTTCGTCCTCTTGCGCGATCGGACCGGAAACGATTTTTCCCTCTACAAAGAGAACACCATTCAGCGGCGCATCGAACGCCGGATGAATGTGCATCAGATCGAGAACCTGAAACAATATCTCCGATTCATCCAGGCGAATCCGCCTGAGCTCGACGCATTGTTCCAGGAGCTACTCATCGGGGTCACCAGTTTCTTTCGCGACCCGCAGGCGATCGAGATCCTTGTTCAGAAGGGTCTGCCCGCTCTCGTGGAGGGCAAGCCCGATGGGGCGAACCTGCGCGTATGGGTTGCCGGCTGTTCGACCGGAGAAGAAGTCTATTCGCTCGCCATCTTGTTGAAGGAATATTTGACACGGAAGAAACTCCGTTTCACCGTACAAATTTTCGGGTCCGACGTGGATAGTCGGGCGATTGAGACGGCGCGTGCCGGTCTCTATCCGGTCGGCATCGCCGGTGATATGACACCAGAACGATTGCAGCGGTTTTTTACCAAGGAAGACAGCAGTTATCGAATCAAGAAGGAGATTCGGGATCTGGTGGTGTTCGCGACGCATAACATCCTTACCGATGCGCCTTTTACGAAACTGGACCTCCTGTCCTGCCGCAATCTGCTCATCTACTTCGATGCAGCGGCGCAACGCAAACTCTTACCGCTGTTCCACTATGCCTTGAAACCGGACGGCCTATTGTGGCTCGGTTCGTCGGAAACGATCGGGGATTTTGAATCGCTCTTCCACGTCGTCGACCGAAAATGGAAACTGTTCAAACGGACGTCAGAGGCCGGCACATTCCCTCACTTGGAACAGTTTCCCGGCGGACTGATGAAAGTGGCCGCTGATGTCAGGATGGATCCCGAAGTTTCCCATTCTTCCGTGCGCCCCGCCTCCATTCCCATGCTGATCCGGCAGCTTTTGGTCTCGCGCTATGCGCCCCCGGCGGCCATTGTCAATGCCCGGGGCGAGGTCGTCTACATCCACGGGC
>DATDFW010000107.1:0-4555 GCA_036522375.1 Nitrospiraceae bacterium | reverse complement strand
GGGATGGTGTTGAGTTAAAAAGTCGAAAAAACTCGGTCCGTCGGCGTTGGGGAGAAATGGCAATTTCATGGTGTGAATCGCGAGGGGTCCTTGCCTATCAAGCCTTGAGCTTCTCCAGCAAGGCATCGACGGTCTCGACCTGATCGAGGAGGTCGCTTGTCAACGAAGCCGTCCCTCTGAGCGGGTCCATTAAGGGCACCCGTTTGACCTGGTTATTGCCGACGTCGAAGAGCACCGAGGTCCAGCTGACCCCATAGAGCGACTTCGCAAACTTGCTGACACATCGTCCACGGAAATAGGCGCGCGTTTCTGGAGGCGGGGTGAATTCTGCCCGCGCGATCTCGACGTCCTGGACGATTCGCTCGATCAGGTGGCTGCGTTCCAGCGTAAAATAGAGGCCTTTATCAGGACGGACATCGTGATACTGAAGATCCATCAGGCGCACTCGGGGGTCGTCCCACCCACAGCTCTTCCTGTCCATATAGGACTCCATCATCTGGCGTTTGGCGACCCAATCTAATTCACGCACCAAGAGACGAGGATCTTGCTCCAGCTTATCCAACACGTCTTCCCAGCGGACCAGAATATCTTTTGTGACTTGGGAGAGGTCGCGACAGGCATAGTATCCCATAGCGGCCTTCAAATAGGCCCGTTGAATCGCCACCGCCGTCGTCGAACAGCCTCCCGCCAGTTTGAGCGGCTCCTTCATGCTCAAATCACGGGACACCTGTTTGATACAACGGACCGGATCGTCCAGCTCGAACTGCGGCAAGTCCGCCCCGGCATCGAGAAGGTCCAAAACGATGGCCAACGTACCGACCTTGAGGTAGGTCGACAGTTCGGCCATGTTGGCATCTCCGACGATCACGTGCAACCGCCGATACTTGCTGTACTCCGAGTGCGGCTCATCGCGTGAATTGACGATGGGACGTCTGACCATCGTATTGAGATCGACAAGGCACTCGAAGAAATCTGCACGTTGCGATATCTGATAATCAGTGGGGCTGGTCTGATTCTCTGCGCCCACCTTTCCTGCTCCGGCAAAAATGGGACGCGTGACAAAGAACGGAGCCAAGACTTTCACAATCCGCTCGAAGGGGACTGCACGAGACATCAAATAGTTTTCGTGATACCCGTAGCTGTTCCCCTTGCCATCCGAGTTATTCTTGTACAGCACACAATGGTTTCGTCCGGTGACACGCTCCATCTGGTCGAGACAGTGGGCGAGAATTCGCTCGCCGGATCGTTCGAAGGCCACGATTTCCCGAGGGTTGGTGCACTCAGGCGTGGAATATTCAGGATGGGCGCCGTCTACATAGAGACGGCCCCCATTCGCCAATACCTTGTTCAACTGGCGATTGTATTCGGGATTGGGCCGCTCCCGTTCCCCCTCGACCTCGAATCCACGTGCGTCGAGCAGCGGATTTTCATTCTCATAGTCCCAAACGGCCTGAGGAGCCGTCACGCCAGGGTAGTGACCAATGACCGCGATGGAATTGGAGACGGGGTCTGCGGCGGCAGGATCGCGCGAGGCGATGCCGAATTCTGTTTCTGTTCCCAGCACACGGGGCGTCGTCAACGAGGTAGGTTCCTGCATGTTGTGTGTCGTCTTAGCAGGATGCTGAAAAAGCCCGCCAGCGGCGTTGTCGCTTCTCTCAGAGGATCAACGTACCGAAGCGTACGGCTCACCTCTTCGCTTGCTGCGGCCTTGCTGGTCGGTCTTTTTGAGCATCCTGCGAAGGAGTGCTCCTCTTGTCCCAAACGTATCAGCCGATGTTGTTCTACCGTGCAAATTGGTTTTTTCGCAGCCTGTTAGAGATAATGGCCTGTCGTGACAGTTTCGATCTGACGCGAGTCGTCCGGACTTCCGCTGATCGTCCGAAGATGCACGATCTTTTCGCCTTTTTTCCCTGAGATCTTCGCCCAGTCGTCAGGATTGGTCGTATTGGGCAGATCTTCATGTTCCTTGAACTCTTCTCGGATAGCGCGGATCAAATCTTCAGACCGAAGGCCACGGCCTTCCTTCGCAATCGCCCGCTTGACCGCAAACTTCTTTGCACGGGACACGATGCCTTCGATCAGCGCACCGCTCGCGAAGTCTTTGAAGTAGAGCACCTCTTTTTCACCGTTCGCGTAAGTCACCTCGATGAATTTATTCTCTTCCGAGGACGCGTACATCGCCCCAACCGTCAGATCGGTCATCTGCTCGACCAAGGCCTTAGCATCTCCGCCATGCCGTGCCAAATCTTCGTCGGAAAACGGCAGGTCGATGTTCAGATATTTCGAGAAAATATCCTTGGCCGCCACCGCATCTGGACGGCCCACCTTGACCTTCACATCCAACCGTCCGGCACGAAGCACGGCTGGATCGATGAGATCCTGTCGATTGCTGGCTCCGATCACAATCACATTGCGGAGTCGTTCCATCCCATCGATTTCCGAGAGAAACTGCGGAACGATCGTCGATTCGATATCAGAGGAGATTCCGGTGCCTCGGGTTCTGAAAAGCGCATCCATTTCGTCGAAGAATACGATGACAGGATTACCGTCCGCCGCTCGTTCTTTCGCCTTCTTGAAAACTTCCCGGACTTGTCGCTCGGACTCACCAACATACTTGTTGAGCAACTCAGGACCCTTCACATGCAAGAAATAACTCCGTATTTCTTTGCCGGTAAGATGCCCCAGCTTCTTCGCGATCGAATTCGCAACGGCCTTGGCAATCAAAGTCTTTCCGCACCCAGGCGGTCCATAGAGCAAGACCCCCTTAGGAGCGCTCAACTTGTATTCTGAAAACAGGGCTGGATGAAGGAATGGCAATTCCACTGCATCGCGCACTTGCTCCAACTCATGCTGCAAGCCGCCTATGTGCTCATAGTCGACATCGGGCACCTCTTCCAATACCAATTCTTCCGCTTCAGACCTCGGCAACTTTTCGACGACGTAGCCAGACCGAGGGTCATAGAGCAGATGATCACCGACGCTCAGATGTTCAGCCAGCAGCGGGTCACCGAGTTCTGCAACCTTTTCTTCGTCGAAATGCAGTGTGACCAGAGCACGATTTCCATCGAGCACATCCTTGAGCCGCACGACTTCGCCCTGAATATCAAAGCCCTTGACTTCAATGACATTCAATGCTTCGTTCAGGATCACTTCCTGCCCCTTCCGCATGGTATTCCCCTTGATCGATGGGTGCAGGTTGACTTTCATCTTCCGTCCCGACACATAGACATTTCCGGTTCCGTCGGCATTGAGACTCGAAAAGATCGCATACGCTGACGGAGGCGCGGACAGTTTTTCAACTTCTGCTCGCAACGCTTCGATCTGTACCTTCGCTTCTTGAAGCGTCGTGACGAGCTTTTCATTTTGTTTGGTGGCTTGCTCAAGCTGATAACGGGATTGGTATAGCCGACGGATCTCTTCTTCCATCGACTGAATCTGCACACGAAGCTTTTCAACTTCGCGGATATGTTCGTCGTTGCGTTGTGCCACGCCCGTATCTCCTTCGGTCAACCGCTTCGTAATGTGCGTGACGGAATCTCGGAGAGACCGGAATCGACTCGGACTTTCTTTCTTGCCGTCCATTGCGCCGCTCGAAGAATGCAAAACCCCATACTGAATCGTGAAGTCCTTGTCTGCGCGGATTCTATCACCCGATCCGGGGAGGGTCAACCGGACGATGGCATCATGCAGTGAGAGAGTCGTGCGCAACGCATGTCACGGTTCGAGCGTCACAGCCGCGAGTAACTCGCGCGTTGCCGACTCCACATCGGCCGCGCCGAGAATCGCCGTGATCACCGCCACACCAAATGCCCCGGCACGCCGCATCTCAAGCGCACGTGCCGCCGTCACTCCGCCGATTCCGATAATGGGAATATGGACCAGTCGACAGGCCTTCTCCAGAGTGTGAATGCCGAGCGGCGGACCGAATATCTTTTTCGATGGTGTTTCGTAGATCGGCCCAAGGACAATATAGTCCGCGCCCTGCGATGCGGCCTCCATTACCTCTTCGACCGAATGTACAGAGATACCCAGAAGACGTTGCGCTCCCAGCAACTGCCGTGCAACTGAAACCGACAGACTATTGTTGCGCAAATGGACACCGACTCCTTCCAGTGCTAGCGCGATATCGATCCGATCATTGATAAGGAGTGGAGACCGATACGAGGCCGTCATGGCCCATACCTCACGCGCAAGCATTGCGAGTTCCCTGGCAGAGAGATCACGCTCACGGAGTTGGACCATCGGTACGGTAACTGTGAGCACTCGCTGCAGAAGGGGAACCAATGGACGCCCGTTGGTCTGATGGCGATCCGTGACAACAAGAAGACGGCTGGAAAGTGTCGGCATCAGGGAAGTACTGATTCAGAAGTGCTGAGTGCTACGCACACACGGCCGCCCCTTACTATCTTTAGTCTCAGCATTTATAGCTCAGGGCGTCCGATATAGGACGCAGGATGCTCAAAACGGCTGTCCAGCAAGCGTACCCTCGGTGGCGCACGATGCGACGAATAAGGAGCACCACGTCTGCGCGCGCCGCCGAGTGGTGAAGCGGCCG
>DATDFW010000106.1:0-10770 GCA_036522375.1 Nitrospiraceae bacterium | reverse complement strand
ATTGGAAGCAGCCCGTGAAGGGCTATCCGGCCAATTGACCGCCGCAAGCCTATTGGCGGACGAGCCGGTGAGCTTTGAGTCGGGGACGGGCCTCTGGTCTCCGCAGAACTACGACAAACAATTCCACGGTCCGATTACCGTGCGAAGCGCGTTAGAACAGTCGCTTAATGTGCCGGCGGTACAGGCGGCCAAGACCGTGGGAACCAAGCCGATCGTGCAGCTATTGCACCGTCTTGGCGTGACGAGTGCGATCGGTGAGGATCTATCGTCGGTGGCCTTGGGCAGTTCGTCGGTGTCGTTAATGGAAATCACGGCGGCGTATGGAGCAATTGCCAATGGGGGGATCGCGGTAAAGCCGACGGCGGTGCGATCGACGAGGGACCGGCAGGGAGACATGGTGTGGAATACCGTACCGGACCGGCAACAAGCTACGTCGCCTCAAGGAGCCTATGTGTTGACGTCTCTCCTCGAAGGCGTCATCCAGCGGGGTACGGCGAGCAAAGCGAAAGTTCTCGGACTTCAAGGTACGGTGGCCGGAAAGACCGGCACAACTGACGGCTATCGGGACGCCTGGTTCGTGGGCTATACATCCGATGTGGTGATCGGAGTGTGGGTAGGATTCGACGATGAACGATCGCTGCGTCTCACGGGATCGCAGGCGGCCCTACCGATATGGATGGATCTCGCGCGCCGTGTCATTCCGCCCAATGTTTCTGCGTTTGTAATGCCGACCGGTGTCGTCACCCGGGACATCGATCCGAAGACCGGACAATTAGCGACATTCCAGTGTCCCGAACGGGTTTCGGAGGTGTTCATCGAGGGTACGGAGCCCAGTGTATATTGTGAAGTACATGGAGGAGGAATTTGGGAACGACTTAGACATACTTTTGGATTCTCCTAGTTCTCGCCGGGAGGAATAGTGTAAGCTGGCATCAACGATCGGGTGAGAAGGGGGGATAACGCATGAAGACCAATAGCTTTGCTGGAGATGACAACATCACCCTCTTGGCCAAAGGCGTGTTGTTGAGAGGGGAGATCCATGTGGAAGGGACAGTGCGGATCGATGGCCGCCTTGACGGCGACATTCAGACCAAGGGGCAAGTCATCATCGGTGAAGATGGCCTGGTGCAGGGAACGATTATCGCCGGTACGGTGATCAGCAGCGGGCGCATCAAGGCGAAGGTGACGGCCAATGAGCGAGTGCAGTTGATGAAGACCGCGACACTCATTGGAGAAGTGCTGACGCCGATACTCATCGTAGAAGAAGGGGCCAAGCTCCAGGGTGTGACGGATATGGGAGCGACCGCATGGACCGACGATCTTCCAAAATTGTCTGGCAGCATCAGTGAGCTTGCCGCGCACCGAGCTAAGCAGGTTGTGATGCTCGACAAAGAGTCCAGCGGAGAAACGCGCCGATAGCTCTGCCGGTTCTCTCCTGTTCCGGTCCAATCCATGACAAAGCCGCAGCTCTTTACCGCCGTGTTCTTCGCGCTCCTGTTGTTCCTCCTGTATCAAATCGCCCTGATGTTTCGGCCGTTTCTTTTTCCCATCATCTGGGCGGCGCTCCTTGCCCATCTGACGTTCCCACTCCATGTACGGTTCACGACATTCGTTCGTGGCAACGAGATCGTGTCGGCCTCCTGTCTGACCCTCCTAGTTTTGGCGCTTGTGGTGATTCCGATTACGATGATGGGCGTGTTGCTGGCGCGCGAGGCCAGTACTGCCGAACAGACCATTCGCGAATGGGTGTCGAGTGGAGCTCTCCATACGTTGCCGGAGCAAATTCAGACATGGCCTATCATCGGAGGCCTCCTTCAACGGCTGAGTCACAGCACGTTATTGTCGCCTGATTCCCTGGAACAGGGGCTTCTCTCGGCCGCGACTTTTCTGAGCCGCTTCTTCCTCGATCAGGTCGGCGATCTGCTGAAGAATGCGTTTCTGCTGGTGGTGGATTTCTTTCTCATGCTCTTTGCCTTATTTTTCCTCTTCAAAGATGGGAAGCAATGGTTGGCATCCCTTCTGGAGCTGATTCCACTGGACGCGTCTCATAAGCAGCGGATCGTTGATCGCATGGATCAGACCATTCGTGCCGTAGTGAAGGGAATAGGCGTGACCGCAATCGTTCAAGGTCTGTTGGCCGGGCTTGCCTATGGACTTCTTGGAGTGCCCTTTCCGGTTGTTCTGATGGCCGTCACGGTTATCCTTGCGCCGCTTCCCTTCGGCGGAACTGCATTGGTATGGGGCCCGGTCGTGCTCTATTTCTTCTTGGTCGGTTCGCTCTGGAAAGCGTTGGTCATGCTAGGCTGGGGCATCGGCGTGGTGTCGATGATCGATCAGTTTCTACGGCCCTGGTTGATCGGACAGGGAGCACAGATCAACGTCTTCTTCCTCGTATTTAGTGTCCTGGGCGGGCTTGCACTCTACGGCCTCATCGGGCTTTTCGTCGGGCCGGTGCTGGTGAGTCTTTTCATGACCAGCATTCAGATCTATCGAGAGGAATATCACAATGCTGATGCAGTCACACCCAGTAGTCCTTCGACACACTCCTAGCAGCAGGATGCTGAAAAATCCGCCAGCGCTCGCTCAACCTTGACCTCGACCTCAGCCTATTTCTGGCATCGCGCGCCTTTTGCGCTGCACCTCATTCCAGTGGAATGGTGATGGCGATTCCGCCCATGACGTCGTTGAGCTTAAAGTCCCGTTTCGGGCTTAGCACATGACTGTTGTGGCAGTCGATACAGGCTGGTGAGACTGCGAGATCTGGATAGATCGCCTGAAAGTATTGTTTGCGCCCACTGGTCACGATTCCGGTGACAGGCAGGTCGGGATTCTTTCGGAGTGACTCCAACGCGTTGCGCTCCAAGTCACTCACCGGAGCATTGCGCCGGTATATAGGCCAAAGACCGATCAGTCGATACCGGATCCCGCTTCCATTCTCGGCTGCCAGCTTGCCCGAATGCTGGAGGAACTGAGCCGGTAGCATGAGGGCGTTCTCCTGTTCCCAATGTTCGGACGCCGTGGTAATGCCTTTTGCCTGGAGCCGATTCACGATTTCCATCGTGTACAGGGTGCGATCGGCCTTGATGACGTCAAAGATATAAGCGGCCACTTTCTCGGGCGGGATGCCGGGCGTTCCTTGGCGCTCCTTTGCGGACGGGGTATCGAGTCCCCCCCACAACACGGAAATTAGGATGGTGACGGCTGCGGTGTAGAGCGCGAAGTTGACTCGGTGCATGAAGTCTCCTGTGGGGGCGGTAGAGAAGAGATGACCGGGAGGGTGACGATACACGATGTGCCGCGCGCCTCCTGGCTCTCAATTTTGATGTCCCCTCCAAATTTTCTGATGATGCGGCGCGCAACGGTCAGGCCGAGTCCGGAGCCTTCGCCCTGTCCCTTGGTAGTAAAGAATGGATCGAAAATTTTTGACAGATGCTCCTTCGGAATACCGGGCCCTGAATCCGCGATCGTAGTCACGACCGTTGTATCGGTCAGGGATGTGGAGAGACATAGGGTGCCTCGGCCTTTCACCGCTTGAATGGCATTCATCAACAAGTTCGTAAATGCCTGTCTGAGTTGATCGGGGAGCGCCAGCACACAGGTGTCTCCCGCATACGTTCTCTGGATTGCGAGCCCCGAGGCGTTCATGATCCCTGTGAGTGTTTCGACAGCCTGATCGAGTTCTCGTTCCAGGTGAACTGGCTGCCATTGGTCCGATGTCTCGCGGGCCGTGATGCCGGTGAAGTCCCGAATAATCGCGGCCATTCTGCGGCCGTGCTGGACGATATCGCGAGCATAGGATTTGACAAGTTCCGGGTTGGTCTCTTCTCCAATGGCTTCTCCCAGTCCGAGAATTCCGAAGAGTGGGTTGTTCAACTCATGTCCGATCCCGGCCGTAAGGGTCCCAAGACTACCTGATTTCTCGGCCTGGATGAGCTGGTCTTGGAGGCGGCTGTCGTCAGTGGTATCTCTGAAGACAAGGCCGACCCGATCCTCTCCCTGGTTTCTTCCCGCCATGTGGAACCACTGATAGTGATACCGCCGGGGACCAATCTGAATTTCCTGCCGATTGCCGGCTTCCCCCGTTCCCAGCATGGGACTCAACGGATCACGGGCGCGATTGATGAATGCCACATCCTCTGCCCTCGAATCTGTCGCGAGCGTCTCTCCATTCCGCACACGTCTGAATTCTTTTCGCAAGTGCTCTCGTAGCGCGGTATCGATGGGGAGTATGTCGAACAACTGAATTGACCGGGTCGAATCAGACTTAGTTTGAAAGGAGTCACGTCCGACCCGATTGATATATTGCACCTGTTCGTCTTGATCGACCATGATGATCGGGGTCGGGACCGCGTCCAGGATCTGGTCCGTCGAATGAATGAGGGACTCCACTTGCTGAGTTTTGATGGCCACTTGATCGGTCAGGCCGGCGAAGGCCGCCTCCAATTGGCGATTCATTCGATTGAATTCGTCGGCCAGGTCCTGGATCTCATCGCCGGTTTGAATGTCGATCGGCTGCCGGAGCTCGCCGCGCCCGATCAATTGTGCCGCGGCCTGTAACCGGCGCACCGGCGTGACGATGCGATTGGCTGCCAGGTAGCCGAGAGACGTCATCAATCCGACGGCGATCAGGCTGAAGATGGCCATCCAGGTGAGGAAGTGACGAATCGGAGCAAAGAGTTCGTCGGAGGCCTGCCACACGAAGGTGTGCCAAGAGCCTTTCCCCTGCTCACTATCGACGGCTCGGCTGGTCTCCGGCATCGGGGCGAATCCGATAATCGAGGTCGATTGTCCACCGTGGCCGTCGCTCGGCGCACTGACCCAGCCCGGTTGAAGAGGCGTGACGAGAGGAATGAGCTGTGTATCGGAGAGTTGGACGCCGGTCGGCAGGATGGGACAGCTCATGACGATGCCGCGATGGTCGATCAGCATCACATGTCCGGTTTTGCCGAAACGAATGGGCGAGATTGAAGGCGCGATCAACTCTTTGGCGTCGATGACCCGATGGAGCACGCCGACGACTCCATACCGGATGCGATCCATGATGGGAAGCGAGATGCTGATGACATAGGTTTGCGCACGTTCGTCGAAGTGTACGTCTTCGATGAAGAGCTGGCCGACCCCGCGATGAGAGGCACCTTTCCACCAGGCCGTGTCTTTATTCGAAAAAGGCGCCAGCGTGGTCGACGAGGCAACCAGATTACCCTCAATATCCGTGATGTACAGCATTTTGGTGGCGGACTGGACCACGGGCGGTATCAGTTGATCGGCTTCGCTCTTGGCCCCCGAGAGGTACTCCTGAATCAGGGCGGCCATTTTGCTTCCCGCGATGGCCTGGACTGCTGCAGGGTCCTTGGCTTCCCAGCTTTTCTTGAGCTTTTCCATCGCCCGGCGCTCATTGTCCGTCACGTCCAGGAGGGCATCGCGCCGGTGCTCGAGTTCAAGGGCGATAGAAGGGTCTGCCGCAATCCGCGATGATCGGCCGACTTCGTCGGACATCAAGAGATCGACTTTTCGTGCCGTCTCCTCGGCCAGGGCCTTGAAGCTTTCGCCGCTGACGACCTGGATCTCGCGAGAGCCCTGCCAAAAAGCAAGGCCGAGCCCCACGATGAGGGGAACTACTCCCACGAGCAACATGGACAAAATCAGCTTGAGTTGCAGTCCCCACCTTGTCTCGGACCGAGGCGGGGGAGGTGCGGGATTCATGACGCACCTCCTTCTCCGGTCAGCCCGCTGTTGGGGAAGGTCAAGGTAAAGGTTGTTCCCTTTTCGATCTGACTGTCGACGGCAATCACGCCGTGCATCTTGTTGACGATCGTTTTGACATTATAGAGTCCCAGCCCCGTGCCTTTGCCGGGAGCCTTCGTCGTAAAAAACGGCTCGAAAATCTCGGGGATTCTCTCCGGAGCGATGCCGCATCCCGTATCGGAGATTCGGACGCCGACCTCTCCATCAATGAGACTTGTTTCGAGCGTCAGTGTGCCGCCGGTCTGTTCCATCGCATGGACTGCATTGGTGATGAGATTGACGAGGACGTGCAATAACTCATCGGGATTACCATTGACGGCGGCGCCGGGCTGGTAATGTTTGACCATTTCAATGTCATGAAAACTCGACGCGTAGCGTGCGATCTTCAGCGCCTCGTCCAGCTTTCCGTTGACAGACACCAGCATGTCCTCGTGAGGGGATGCGCGCCGCGAGTAGCGGGTGAGGTCCCGACAGATGGCGCTTGTCCGTTTGACGGCTTCAATAATCTCCCGGGCTTGTTCGTGGACGACAGTCAGGTCGCGTTCCTCCGTGAGGTTTTCCGCCAGGCCTAAAATCAGTTGCAGGGGGTTGTTGATATCATGCGCAATTCCCGCAGCAAATGAGCCGACTCCCGCAAGTTTCTCCGACTGGAGGAGTTCGGCTTGGAGCTTGGATTCATGCTGGACCAGTTCCCACAGCAGCCGAGATGAGGATCCACTGAGGATGTCTGCGGTAGGGGGTCTGTGGGCATAGAGATAGGCCGCCATTTCCACATCGCCCGTGACGTCCATAATCAGACTTGCCCCATGATTGCTGATCAGGTCCGGAACATTCTGCGTCACTGGAATCCGAAGCTCCCGTGCGCGTTGCAGTCCTGGTGCCGTGGGGTCACGATCGGCAATGCCAACGATCTCGATCGACGGAAATTGGTGCAGCAAGTCTAACAGCGCGCGGCCGCCGCGACCTGCTCCCAGAATAGCGACCTTGGTACGGTCAGAGCGTATCATTCAAGCGGTCTCCCATGGCAGCGTGGGGTGCCCCTCTGTGTCGAGGAGAGCAAGGAAGGGTATGCTGCTCCCTTGGCACAGAGAGGATGGAAGCTCATCGTTACAACTGTGCAAGTTGCCGCTGCTCAAGGGCCCGCGCGACGGCTGCTCTCAATTTCTCTCCCTCGACCGGCTTGACAAGATAATCCACAACGCCTTGCCGGAGAAAGGACGTCGCCATATCGGTATCCGGGAAGCCGGTCAGCACGATAAGTGGGACGCGAGGATACTGGCTTCTGAAATAGGCGATGGCGTCGGCTCCATTGATTTTTGGCATACGAATGTCGCAGATGACGACATCGAGTAGGAGTCGGTTCTCGCCGGAATTGATGACTTCAATCGCCCGCTCACCGTTTTCCGCTTCAAGGACTTCATATCCGGCTTTTTGCAGAGTCATCTTCACGACTTTACGAATATCGGGCTCATCGTCAACCACGAGCACCCGTCCTTCGCAGGCTTCTTCCCCGACAAAGAATCCGGACTTGAAATCAGTCATGGCATCCTCCTTGGTTGAAAGGTAGGTATGTTGTCTCGTGATGGATGCATAGGTTCTTGTGCCGTCTCAAGCGCAATGCGCATGCCAGCATGGCTGGGCAAAAACGGTTCAGATTTCTTGTAAAAAAGTGTCTATGAGGTATTAGGCGTATGCAAGCCTGGTGGATATCCACCATCATGGGCTGAAATGAACCACCAGCCCCGAAGACGCTGCTGCGCGACGTGCGAGAAAAGCGAGAAAGGCGCGACTCGAAGTGCCGAACCTTGAAACCTCGTCTCTCGCTAGTCTCGCATTTGAGTTCTTGCAGGTCTGAATTGCCTTTCAGCGTGGCGCTGGGGTATCCTTATGCGCGCGAGATTGGAAAGGTTATGATTACACCGGATGTGCTGACTGAATATGTGCGGAAGGTCATACCGGATGCCGCGGTCACGGTTATGGACCGAACCGGCACGATGAATCACCTCAAGGTGGTGGTGATCTCGTCGGCCTTTGCAGGGAAGAATCTGCTGGACCGGCATCGTCTGGTCTATCAAGCGTTGGATGCCCCAATGAAAGATGGTCGGATTCATGCGCTCGAAATCACAGCTCAAACCGCGGAAGAAGTTTAGGAGGCCGACCCATGGCAGATCCCATTCAAGAAGAAATTAACAAGGAAGTCGCCGCGCACAAGATCTTGATCTACGGGAAGGGCACGAAACAGATGCCGATGTGCGGCTTCACGAGGGAGACGATCCAATTCTTCGACAAGTACGGATACCCCTTTGAACTCATCGACGTCCTGTCTCAGCCAGCCAAGCGTGAAGCGCTTGTCAAGATGACCAACTGGCCGACGTTGCCCAAGGTGTTCATCGACGGGCAGTTCTATGGAGATACCGATATTCTCGATCCGATGGCGGCCAAAGGTGAGATAGAGCCGCTGCTGAAAAAAGCATTCGGGAAATAGATCGGTCGAAAAGAAAGAGTAGGAAGGGCGTCTGCCGAACTCTCCTGCTCGCGCAACGCGCGGCCTCAGAAGGCCCTCGTTGGACGCGCGCAATCGAGAGTTCGGCAGATGCCCTTCCTATTTTTGTCACTCAGCGGCTTGGGAGGGGAAGTTAAGAGAGGGCTGGCTTGGTCCCTCCTGCTCACGGAACCCCCACGAAGCGGTGGTCGTTCGACGTGCGCAGGAGGGACCAAGGCAGGCCTCTCGGAGATAGCTTATAGGAATGCATAATGAGAAAAACCTCTACCATTCGTTACGATGTGGCCGAGCATCTGCGAAAACCTGCAGAGATGGCTGTGTTTGGAGGTGTGTGCTGGAAGCCGATGGCGATGCCGTTAGTTAGTTCCCTGCCGGAAGTTGGCGACCGAGTCGCTTATGGCGGATGTCGACAATGATTTGTCTTCCGTGATAGGGTGTATATCGTCTATATAGGTCAAGAACGGAGGGACTATGCCTACCAACACGGTTCAAGTGCCTGTGCTGATGAGCCACTCACAAAAGCTGCGCTTGGCACGAAAGGCCAAGGAGGCTAAGTTGACCATGGGGGAGCTGCTGCGGCGAGGAGGAGAACGCTACTCGCCGGAAGAAGATCCTGCTTTGTTAGACCAGTTTGCACGGCAAGTCCGACGCGCTGCCGGGAAGGCTATTCGTTCGATTGATCACACGCTTAATCTTGTGGCGGAATCTGAACGGCGTATCGAGCAACTTGCCAGGGCGGCATCTCAGAGAGGATAAGCATGGGGTGGACAGAACGGGTGTGGGATGCCTTTGCCACCACGATTAAACTTGCCGATAAAGTCGAGCAACTCAACGCCACCGTTATCAAGCAACAACACCACATAGAAGATCTCGTTGGACGAGTGATTCGTTTGGAGACCGCTCTTGAACTCGGCATGCGTACGAAACGGCCGAAACGACTGTCCGGTTCCCCTTCGAAAAACGCCTAAACTCACAACTCACACCCGCCACGTGTGATACTCCGCGAGAAAAGAAAAATCATGAGAGCGGATGAGTAGATTCAGTTTACGTGGGGTACTGCTTCTATGCGCACTCATTACTGTGAAAGGTTGTGATGTCGCTACTGATCCTGCGACGCGGTTAGCCTATGATCTTGAGGCCGGGACGGGTCGCTTGGGTCGTGAGGCCGGTGCCACGTACAATGTTCAGCACAATACGTCGTCGAAATCTGGCGAATGTATCGGGCCGTACAAGGTGCAGTTCGATAAGGTGGGAGCACTGATTATCTGAATGATGCTTCCGGCAACACCGTATTCAGCCATAGCACCTCCTACCATGCGCGCTTTGTCGAAACTCCTCAAACATACATAGTGAAGAAGCCGGCTGGTACGGCCCTGACGATCGATCTCGAACGACGCAATGAGCGGGCTGTAATCACCAACGCCCGTTAGTTTGCAAAAATCCACCATCGAGTCAATTTGTAGTGTTCCATCCAAGCTCGCTCATTCTTTCTTCAAGGGATAGCGGCTGATTGGTCTTCCACTGCGCGCGTTCAACGAGGGCCTTCTGAGGCCGCGTTGCGCGACCAAGGAAGATCATCAGGCGCTATCCCTCACCTCTTTGCTTCCGGCGGCGGCCAATTCAGTTCGGCGTGGCGGCCGCAGTAATAGCAGGAGAGGCGGTAGCGGGCTTTGCGTCTAGGATTCGGCATGGAGGTAAAGGTGATGGGGGTGTCATCAAATGGGCACGTGGGTTGTTCATGAAGGAGATGCAGTTCAGCCATAATCGTGAATGAAGCGACATCCCACGGTGGGGATGTCTGTTCTACTCCCGTGATCTGTTCCTTCACATGGCAGCGCTCACACTGCGCTTCGTAAATCTTGATGTGGGCATTGTGTAAAGTGTGATCGGCAACATCCATTGGTCCGCCACATCCAGGCTGGGCACAGGTCAGGTGTTCGTGCTGTAAGGCTTTGACAAACCGACCATGTGCTATCCGTTCCTGTTCTGACCTCATAAGCCCTCCCTCAGGTCCTTTTTTTCGTAATCACGAGAAGGTTGGGCGACCTCGGCTCAACTGCGCGCTACTTTCTCACCCGCCCACCCACTGGCACGCCGAGACGTGCCATCAGCCCAAGCGAGGGGCCTTCAAATCTTTTTCGTCTCTCGTTAAGGGAGCGACCAAGGTTTTGCCCTTGACTGCGCGCATCGAACGAGCACTGTTTCATCGTGCGCGTTCTGCGAGCAAAAAGGGCACTCAGGCTACCCTCACACTCCCCATGCACCGCTGATTTGAATGTTCGCGCCATTGACGTAGCGGGCCTCGTTGCTGAGAAGATAGCGCACGGCTGCCACCGTGTCGTCGACGGTGCCGACGTAGCCGGCAGGGATGCGTTTGGTCATGCCGGCGAGCTCTCCCGGTGGCGCACTGCCAGAATCGATGAATCCTGGAGAAATCGCATTGACCGTAATGCCGTGGGGCGCAAGCAGTTTGGCCAGCGTACGAGTCAGAATCAAGACACCGGCTTTCGCGATGTAATGGG
>DATDFW010000105.1:0-13594 GCA_036522375.1 Nitrospiraceae bacterium | reverse complement strand
GTTGCTCACCGTTGGCGTGTGTTCGCGTCACCACAAGTTCGACCCTGCTCCCAGGGGTGACACAAAGCCGAAAGAGGCCCGACGGTAGGGCCTGGATTGGCGACCGATCTCCGTTGCCGGAACTCCGGTATTCGACGTGTTCCCTGCCTGGATCCATCCATGATGCTTCCAACTCCAGTTCAGAGACGCCTTCCGGCACGTTCACGGCCGTTATCCTCGAGAATGTTTGAATCCGCATGACGTGACCCTGGACACGGCACCGATAGTTGCTTCTTGCGATCGAAGACATGTCGTTCCAACTCACCTGGGCGAGGCCATTGATGAAATCTGCTGCGGACGACAGAATATCCGTTCCATCGGCAAGGTCCCAGTGATGACCGACCGGAATAATGGGTTGGTTGAGGTAGGCGGCTAGCAGGATATTATTTTCGGGGTTTCGGTCCAGACGGAACCGAGGGATCACCAGTAATCCGGCTATTAGCGTTGCAGGAAGGCTTCCCAACGCCACGGCCCAATCCGCTCCTGGGTTACCCGTCCATACCGAGCCATGTGAGACACAGACCGCCTCCAGTCCGACCGTCGTCATGGCCGCCATCATGTCGGCCGAACAGACTCCATGGGGAGGCGCCATCACACGAGACACGGTCACTCCCGATTTTCGCTCAACTGCAATAATACGTAGAATCGCCTGCCTCATCGATGATAATTGCTCCACAGGACTTTCGCGGCCAGCCAACTCCCGATAGGTGTGGTTGTTTCCGTGGATCAAGAGAGAAAGTGTTTCATGGTTCTCTCGGATGATCCGCGCTGCCTCCTGGTTTACGTAGTAGCCGTCCAGCGGAATGGTGGCAAATGAGGTGTGGTAATGGTGACGCATTCCCTCCTCGGCCAAATGATCGAACCGCACAAACCCATACCGAGTCGCGTGCAGATTGGGGTCATCGAACATGAAGCAGGCCCGCAAAGCGGGTTGCTTCCACTCTCGATAGTCAGAAATCCAGCGTAGCCACTCCAGCAACGGCAGCAAATTCATGAGCCGGTCGCCGTTCAGGTGATCAAAAACACACTCTCCTCTTTTAAGCCAAGGGCGCGAAACCCAGCACGTATCATGACGCACGCCGCCTTCGGACTTGGTCATCCAGACCGGCTTGCCATCGGCGGTTGCGATCACATCACCGAACCCATCCGGCGGAGTTCCTGGAACCGCACTCCCGGTTTCCACCGATCTTCCGCGAAATGGGGTAGGCGAGTTGTAATCGGCGCCGAAGCGTACGGTTGCGGCAGGCTTCGGCGTATCCGATGAGATAACGCGCAACGAAGGCCGTTCCTTCAAGGCTCGATCAGCCATCACCTTGCTGCTGTTGCCCAGTAAGATGAACCCCGCGAGTCTGGATCCTTCATCCGGATAGGCCCGACGGAGATTCAGGCCACAGGATTGGGCCAAGGCTGATAAGATCGGCAGGTAATCATCCGCATCCTCTCCTTCGATTACTCCGACTGTGCTTAGGGATTGCATCGAAGTATACGATGGAAGATCGCACTGACTTACCGGGAGCGTTGGCATCCCTGACGGCCTGTTGGTTATCACGACGAGATGCCGGCAGAGATGCCGACGCTTCCAGGTAAATGACCGTCATCCTCTGACGGCAAAACATTGGCTGCTTCCCTCTCCGGATGGCCGTCGCTTGATTCAGAACCGAACACAGACGGCGCATCCCGCGCTTCAGCCAATGCGGTGGCTTGCAACGAACCGATGACCGCGAGATTGAGGTAAAGAAATGTAATTGACTGCTCAAAGTAGCTGACCGAGACGCAGGTCACGGCGTGAGCAAACAAGCCAGAGCCAAGGGACCAGATCAGAAAGTGATGCGCAGAGGAGGTTTCCGCTCGCAAACGCAGAGACTGGCCCACGTAGTAAAAGGCCAACCCTAGTTCGAAGATGAAGAGCATCATGAGAGGCAGCCCTCCCTGCACGCCGTAACTCAAATAGTGGTTCGTTATGTCGCAATGATTCGGGCTCCACGAAACGCCGTAGGGCATCCAATGCAGGGTGAAATCGGTTCCGGAAGACCACCATTCGCTGAGGTGCTGGAAGGCGGAACGGATCAACTGGGCACGATGATAGCCAGTGCTGCTACCGGTCAAGTCAATCCTGGCCATGAGGAAGTAGGCGGGGTCCTTCATGACAATATCGAGAAGGATATAACCAACCACTGCGGCTATGCGCATCTGGCGGGTGAGATGGCGCCAACGCCACAGTATCAGCGCAAAAACGCCGAATGCCAGGCTCATGATTGGGCCACTGGAGTTGCTGGCAATGACCATCGCGAGACACGCCGCAAGGCCGATCTTCGCCACTCGCGCGTGCTCGCGCCAGATGCCGATCATGAGAGGCACGCACACCGCGCCCACGGTGCCGGCAAGAATGGAGTGTCCAAAAGGACCTTGAGCACGCAACTTGCCGTCGCGCATCTCCACCGCTTCTGGAACGCCGCCGAGGAACGCGAAGAGGTTCCTCCCGGTGACCTTTTCATTGATCATTTCGAGTGCCACGGGCACGAGAACGAAAGCGGTGATCTTGATGAGCCGGATCATATCATCCTTGTTCTGGCAAAATAGCCGGAGCAGGAAGTAGATGCCAAAGCCGTCATAGACGATTCCGGATCGCTCCACTAGAGCGTCCGTGAATGGCCGGTGGAATGCCCCCGAACACAGCATCCATCCTCCCCAAATGAGAATCACCCGATCCAGTCCGGTGATCCCTCCTGGAAGCCGCTCGTGACGCGCCATCGCCCGAAAGACCCCCAACAACAACAACAAACGCAAGACCGTGAAATGAAACGGGCCCACCATGATGTGCTGGGCGCGTGTCAGATAGCAGGCCGCCATCATGAGCGGCAGAGCTCCCCAGCGGCGTGGCAACGTCAGCATTGCCGCCGCGGCAACCAGCAGGAAAACAATGGTAAACCCATTCATTCAGATGCCGAGGCAACTCAATGTCCAATACCGACAAAACGACCCAAGAGTATCACCTTCACAACGTCTGACTTTGCTTACCCAGGATCTCGAACCTCCGGGAATCTTCGCTCGCCACAGAAAGTCCTTTCATCCTAGCGAGGCAGCCCTTCGAGTTGTTCCAGATTGGGCACGATTGGGTGCCATGCCACCCATATCCATCCGAAACAGGACATTTTTTTCGCAAGACCGAACGTACGAAATGGAGTCTTGCCCAAAGACTTCATCTGTCGTTTATTCCGCCGAGCAGCTTCAATGAACGCGCGACCACACCCCTCCGAGGCGGTGACCTTCAAAATCCTGTTTACCAAAACAGGATTGGTACCCTGTCCTCGGAATTCCGGGAAAACCACAAAGTCAAAAAGGTGAACGTCGTTTTCACACAACGGGAAGAAGTGGGGTTCCATAGTAGAGCCCCGCAATGTCCACCCGTAACCGGCCAACTGCCCGTTCTTCTTGACGAGCCAAGCGGAAGCACCCTGCTGGAACCGTTCGCGAATTTGTTTCGCCATAATGTCGCGGTTCCAATAATTCAGCACCTTTTGCAGGTCGGCCAGGGGAACATCAGCCAAGCAGCCTCTACGCTCAATGGTAATGCCAGCCGGTAGTTCGCTGTCCGTAGAATGACAAGTCTGAAGATCACAATACATCAGAACCGTATCCGTATTAGAAACGGCCTCTCGGAGCGACTCCATACCACGCCTGAGACTCGCGAAAAGCCCATGTCGGCGGTAGAAAGCAAAAACCCGGTTTGCCGGATCTTCTAGAGACATATCAATGAAAACAGGGGTCACGAGCCTGCGTTAGATTGGGTCGGCCTGGAAAGTACCCTTCGACAGAAATGAAAACCAAGCGCCAACAGCTCTCGAATGGAGCTTGCGTGCATCAACACTTCGCGTCCTCGCTCCTGCCGTCTCTTCACATCGACTGCGTAAAGGAAAAAGCGTCCTCCTATCCCCAGAAACTGCTGAACCAGTTTGAGCGAGTACACACAGGCGACAACGATTGGAGAATGATGCTTCGCCCAATACTTTATTACCGCTCGTTCTTGTTCAAGGGCGAACCTTGCCGGCTGATTTGAAGAACTGCCTCGGCCGACGTGGATCGCCTGTGCTCCAGGGGAAAAGATGACTCGCCACTTCGAATCCCAAAACCGTTTGCACCAATCCACCTCTTCAGCATACATAAAAAACTGCTCATCGAGCAAACCTACCTCCACCATCGCCGAACGTCGCACCAGCAGGAAGCAGCCAACAAGGTAATCCACGCAACAAAGCCGGTCGTGCTCAAAATACCTCATGTGTTCGCCCGAAAAGAAGCCGGATTTTGGGAAGAGCAGCCTGAGGCCTGTAATCGTGCAGAAGTTGTTCCATAAACTCGGGAACTTTCGGCATGAATTCTGAAGAGTCCCGTCCGGCCAGAGGATCTTCGGGCCGATGATCCCAACGTCAACGTGCAGTTCCATGTACTCCAATAGCCGATCAAAGCAACCTGATAGGATCACAACGTCGGAGTTTATTAGTGCCACGTACTTGCCCCTGGCACGTTTAATCCCAATGTTGTTCGCTGCTGCAAAACCAACATTTCGCTGATTTCGAATCAGCCTCACGTCAGGAAAATCCAACTCAACCATCGACGGCACGCCATCGGAAGATGCGTTATCAACGACGATTACCTCCCATGAGAAGCAGGACAATCCCTTAGGAATGCTCTCAAGGCAAGCTCGCAGCAATGGCTTCGCGTTCCAGCTAACTATAACTATTGACAGATCGCAAGGCCCCATAAACACAGGCGAGTCTCGACAGAGTGCGCGCGGATTATTGCTCCTTGGGCAACGCCTTGCGACCCACTGCCCTACCCGCACTTCTCACGGATAACACAAACTTACGAAGCTGCTCCGCAAATCCGACTGCAAGCCGGCTGAAGCTATTGGTGCAAATTTCGTATTGGCCGATGTGGCACACATCCCGACCTGGAATGGCCGCCTTGAATGTCGAAGTACCCGAATTCTGCTCAGGTTGAAACCCGCCAAAATCGTAGTAGGCTGCGCCCGATTCCTGCATCCATTGCATCATACGCACATTCAATAAATTAAAAGCGCCTGACTTGAGACCTTCGGTCGCCGTCCCTCCCAACAATCCGACGCCAGTCTTCCCAATAAGAGAGCCAATCAGAGCTGCAACCGGGCGCTGACCTTGCAGACAAATCATTATTCTCATCTTGCGGGGCTCGGGAAGGTCACTCTGAATCCACTCGAATTCATCGATGTCAATACTGGGAGCGAATCCTTTGCGGGCGACCATCTCCTGGTATATAACCTTGAATATTCGGTAGAGATCCTCGCCGGTTCCCTCGAGAACCTCTAGCTTAAGAGATTCCGCTTTCTTCAGCGCTCGTCGCCAACGCTCGGACATTTGTTTCCGGAGATCCGCCAAAGGAATTGCGAGATCAATCAAAAGCGTCCTGTAATTTTGGGCCGTGCGCACGAAGCCTTCCTCCTTCAACACAAGGGAGACATCGTGCCCAGGTTCTTCGATTTCGGCCGGGGTTAGTCGGAGTAACAGCCCGCGACGAATGGCGTATTCCTCGCGCAATGCTTGCACCATGCGCCGGAAAACCTCGACTTCGTTTTCTGAACGTCGCCAAATCGGCCCCCACGGGACATAGGCGATTCCACAGTTGGTCATCGGGGCGCGCCGGATCGTACACTGCGCCAAGGCAACAATCGTATCCCCTTGCAGCAAGGCGAGGTGACTCAACCGTTCATCGCCCCAGCGTCCTGCTCCATATGACCACGTTTGATAGATCGTTGCATCGCTAAACGACGAGAGGACTTGATGCCAGGTTGCTCGGTCAATGCGATCCACTTCCACCCGATATTCTTCGACACTACTCCTTAGTTCCATTATGGGACTCCATTTTCCTGTTGGCTACTCCCGCTCAGGACTCCAGGATTTTCAAGTGGCAAAAGATGTCCCTAATCTCATTTGATGCCTTACTGCATATTACTTCGGAATCGAGCGGGCCGGCTGATAAATTAGTAAAGCAGTCGTTTGACATATTTACGTGCGTTAATCGACCACTGTTGGCAAAGGCCGGGCCCATGTTGGATGAGCTGCTGGATTTGGGCCAAGGGCATCGACCGAGTCACAGTTGTTCGAGACTGGAGCCAATGCTTCTCAATAGCCGCGCCGTCATCGCTGGTAAACACGCGTCGATAGCCCGCGCGACGGAGACCGTTCAGCACAGTCCGGTCATACGCTCCGAACGGACAGGCCGCGGTATCAACCGGCGCGCCGCAGACTTTTTCGAGAACTTGCCGACTGCCTTCCAATTCGTCAAAAAGCCGATCCGCCGAGAGCTTGCGCCATGGGACATGAGCTACTCCGTGGCTGCCGATTCCCATGCCTTGCGCCCGCAACTCTTGCACCTGGGCCAGGCTGAGAAACGTGGGTTGATCCAACCGGCCCGAACAAATGAAAAACGTCGCCGAGAGCCCCCGCTTCAAAAGGGTCGGTAGCACAATCTCCACATCGGAAGCGTTGCCATCATCTACCGTGAGCCGGACATGTGAATGATCGCGAACCATGTCCAGCATCTCCTCGAAGGAGCTCTGGTCGAGCCAGCAATCGTGCTCGCTGTCATCGATGTTCCGGGTAATTGGGCCGACGCCGTGAAAATTCAGGATGATAAGCGACATCCTCTTGAGATCACCCGGAAGGAAGGAATTTCTGGAAGAGCCGTCTCTTCTGTTCACCGCGAAGGAATTCAAGCAAGTCTCCGGGAATCAGTCGGGCCGGATGCCGAATCGCGGCCGACCAATAGCCAACCCACCAGGCGACGCCGCCAACAAACAATGGCGACTCGAAAATTCGGCTCATGCATTTGATCCCTTCAAATAAGGGGTGGTAGCCCAACGCATAATCCCGCACCCCCATCTGCCAGTGTCGGCGGAGCATCCCCCCCTCGGAAATGTTACGGGGCTTGAGATGATCGACAACGAGCTCGGTGAGCAGCCGGGTTTCAAAGCCCACCATCCGGGCCCGTGCACAAGTCAGAGCATCCCAACCGCCTTCCGGAATAGCGAGCAGTCCGCCGAGGGCTTCAAAGCAGGTGCGACGGAAGAACTGGACAGCGCCCGGCACATCCTGGCGATTTCGGGGAAGACGATCCTTGCGCGATCCAACATCAATCACCACACCACCAGCCAGGCCGAGTCGGGGCGATGATTCGAACTGCTCGATCACCCGCTCGAAGTAGTCAGACTGAAAGCGAACATCCGAATCCAGCAGTCCGATGTACTCGTAGTTGTCAATGGACAGGGCATGAACTCCCGCCTCGGTGGCATGAACGACTGCCGCGAAGCTTCGCTGAACGCGCGGCGGCAGCGCCAGCAGGTGAATCCAAGGATGCACTAGGGTGGCAGCGCGGACGATCTCGTCCGTTCGATCAATCGAGCCGTCGCTGACGATCATCCATTCAACCGGGCGAATAGTCTGGTTCACCACGGATTCGATCGTCACACCTATCGAGGCTTCCTCATTTTTGGCAGGCGTTACCAGGACGTACTGGCCTCGGGGTTTCATCGGATTATCAACAAATCGAAAAGCGCATAGCATTCAAATGCTGAAGGCGTTTTGAGTGCGGAATGCGGAGTGCGGAGTGCGGAATGCGGAATGCGGAATGCGGAGCTATTCAATTGCGGATTGCGGATTGCGGATTGAATGCTAAACCCAGTAGTCAGTGATCAGTGGTCAGTGGTCGGATTCGAGTTCAGAGTTCCGGGTTCAAGGTTCAAGGTTCGAGGTTTCGGGTTTCGGGTCCCGAGTTGAATTCGCGGTCCTTCGCGTAATTCGCGTCAAACAATTCAACCCCTCACCCCGGCCCTCTCCCCTTCGATGGCAGAGGGAGAAGCTGGGGATCTACGCCGGGTTTTCCATGCTTTGACTTTCTTGACCAGCGCCTGCGGGGCGGCCAGCCAATCGTAGGACCCGGCCAATTTGGCGGTCAGCAGCGCCGAGTCGTCGGCGGCGTTGACCGGCAGGCGTCGTAGAGTGTAGGGATCGTCGCCAACGGCAACGCGGCCCGCAATTGTGGTCACGCAGGACTGATGGCCGGTGGCGACCAGGGTCTCGCGAAGGCGGCGGCAAAACTTCTTGTCCACCTGGGGAAAAGCGTAGGGATAGGCGAAGGAGGTGGACCGAGCGCCAAGTTGGTGCTCGATCTCAGATTTGGAATTGGAGATTTCAGACTCAATCTCAGGCCAATCGAGTTCGATTAACTTCGCATGGGAGACGGTGTGGGAGCCGAAATGCGTACCGAACTTCCGGCATTCGCGAACTTCCGACCACGTCATGCATTCCGTTCCACTAAAGGAACGTCGCTCGTCCTTAATGAAGTCGGTCGCCAGAAACATGGTCGCGGTAAAGCCGAATTCGGCCAGCACGGGGAGGGCTTCGGTGTGGAAATCGCGAAATCCATCGTCGAAGGTAAGGACGACGGGGAGCGCGGCAGAAGGGCAGAGGTCGGAGGTGCGAGGTCCGAGGTTTGATGATTTCTGAATGGCTTGGCCACTGGCAACGCCTACGCTGTTCAGTTGCGCCAGCCCGGTTTCGAGGTCGGTGCCGATGTAACCGTGTTCCTTCAGTGTCTCCATCTGAAGCCGGAATCGTTCGGGTGGCGTGCAGAGTTTGAAATAGTCTCCCATGTGGCTTTCGTCACGGCGCGAGATGCTGTGATACATGAGGATCGGAAGCGATGGGTTGCCACCAAAACCTTGAACTTTGAACCTTGAACCTTGAACCTTGAAAAGCCTTCGAAAAGGCTGGGCGATGTTGAGGGTTATGAAACGGTCGAGGCGCACGGATTAAAGGCAGAAGGTAGAATGCAGAATGCAGAATGCGGAACGGGTCGATTGCGGATTGCGGATTGCGAAATGCGGATTAACAACAAAGGAACGAAGTAACTGAGCCAACCTGGGATTTCTGGTCAGAAACTTTGTTCCTTGGTTACTTGGTTGTTCATCAATCGCGGCGCAAGATGCTGTGATACATGAGGATGGGAAGCGATCGGTTGCCACCAAAACCTTGAACTTTGAACCTTGAACCTTCAACCTTGAACAGCCTTCGAAAAGGCTGGGCGATGTTAAGGGTTATGAAACGATCGAGGCGCACGAGTCAAAGGCAGAAGGCAGAAGGCAGAAGGCAGAATTCGCAGTTCGAAGATCGGAGATAGAACCCAGTAATCAGTTTTCAGCAATCAGTGGTCAGGGCATCGCTATCCGTGTTTATCGGTGTTCATCCGTGGTTAAAAACAATTCCTCTTGCTTTGCGCTCTTTGCGCTCTTTTGCGGTTAATACTCAGATTTCAGAAGGCAGCGGTCCACGGCAGAAGCGGGAGTTTCAAAATGCAAATAGCGGAAGCGAAATGGGCACCTCTCCCCTGCCCTCTCCCCGGCGCGGAGAGGGGAATTTCGGCATGTCCTACTTTTCGCACAGATCATCGACCAGGTTGAGGTATTCCTGCTTGCGCGTTCCCCAGGAATTGAGTGTCGCGTATTCGGAGGCATTGGCCACCATGCGCTTTCGCAGGGCTGCGTCGCTCAACACTTGCAGCATCGCTTCGGCCAGGGCATCGGGGTTGCCCGATTCGAAAAAGCGGACGACCGAGTCGTTGAAATAAAAGCGGTCGATCTTTGTGTTTGAGACCACGACGGGAACCCCAAGCGACATGAATTCCATAATCTTGGTGCTATAGGCTTCGTTCCCGAAGGAATCAGCCCGCTTGGGAACGACGCCGAGGTCGGCGCCGGCCATGACGTCGGCGATCTGGCGCACGGGCACCGGACTGAAAAAACGAACTTTGCCGTCCAGACCGAGGTCATGGGCAAGTGACTCCAGGCTGTCTTTCATGATGCCATCGCCATAGATGTGAAATTCGGCCTGGGGAAGTCGGGCGCTGACTTTCTGGAAGGCCCGGATGGCGATATCAAGACCCTGATGCCATTGCAGACCGCCGGGGAAGATGATGAGGAGCTTTCCGTCATTCCGGTTGCTCGGACGAGGCCGAAACGTATTCGCGTCCACATTGTTGATGAAGACGGAGCACTTGCCATTGGCGCCTGTCCTGGTCGCGAACGTGTCGAGCCAGAGATGGTTCGAGATGATGACCTGATCCGCGAACCAAGCCGAGGCTCGTTCCACTTTTTTCAGCATTTTGACGCCAAAGCTTCCATGAGGAAGGGAGAATTTGCTGGCGTAGAATTCCGGCACGATGTCGTGAATATCGAGAATGATTCTGGCCCCGGTCAACTTGGGCAACCAGGCGGCAAAGACCAGGAAATCCGGGACGTTATGCACATGAATGACATCGTAGCGGTGCTTCAGGTGCCGCCAGGTGATCTGCATCGATGAGAGGGCCCAGAATCTCATGAGCGGGAATAAATAGGCCAATTTGTTCCGCTGGTTTTTTCGCGAGCGACATTGAATCCGCGATACATGTACGCGGCCAATGGTCTCAGTTTTGGACTGGCTCTGGTCTTTTCTCAATGCGAGCGCATCGACGGAATCGCCTCGCTGACCCAGCGCTTCCGCGTAGCGCATCACGCGATTGTCGCTTTCATAGTTGGAGTATGAGAGCATGCAGATTCTTCTGAGACTGGTTCGCTTAGGCTCGGGCTTGGGCACGGCAGTTCCAATGAGGTTTTGAACCAAGTCAATGAAATGCCGCTCCTCTGATTCCCAACGATGCTTTTGATAAACCTCGATGCCTCTCCCAACCATGCGTCGTGTTTCTTCTGGATGCAGATAGACCCACTCGATTTTCCGCGCCAATTCATCGGCGTCTTCAGGCGCGAAAAAGAGAATTTGATCCTCGTTGAAATAGTCCTGGATTCCCTTCATTCGCGGAACAATCACCGGCTTTTCCATGGCCAAGTATTCGAAAATCCGAGTAGGCATGTTGATACGGGTGAATGGGTTCAACCGATTGGGAATCAGGCCCAGGTCGATGGCGGAGATGGCTCGTGCAATTTCCTGCAAGGATTTGAAACCATGGTATTGAACGATTTCCTCCAAATCCAAACTCTGGATAAGCTTTATCATTTCCGCCATGTACTCGGTCATCTCACCGTACAAGTGGAATTGCAATTGCGGGATTCTCCCGCGAAGTTGGGCCATGGCTCTGATGGCCAAATCCAGACCATGGCGCTCAACCAGAAGGCCGTGATACATCACGGTAAAGGGACGGTCGTGGCCGGGGAATTCGTCTTTGTTCGTATCCCCTCTCCTCGGTCCTCTCCCCACTCGTTCCTCGTGGGGAGAGGATGGAGAATTTGATGCAGCCGTGTTGGCAGCGCTCGACTGCAGCAAGCCCATCGGTTTCTCCCTCTCTTCCATCGGATGCAGGAGCGAATGCCCCGATTCTCCTCGTTCAGAGCTCCGCTGAACCATGGGCGCTGCCCGCTCACCCGCCCTTCGGGCACCCTCTCCCCCAGTGGGGGAGAGGGACGGGGTGACGGGGTGCGGTTCATGGACAGGGCTCGGGAGAGGAGGCGTGTTTTGGTTGGTATCCCCTCTCCCCACTCGTTCCTCGCAAGGAGAGGATGTGGAGTTTGATTCCGCCGTGTTTGCAGCGTAAGCCTTGGGATCGAATATGGCGGCCTGCGGCGAATTCATTACGATTTGGATCTTCTCGGGAGCGCACCCTCGAGAAACAAAAAGCTCCTTGAAGGCGATGTTCGGCGTGAGAACCAAGTCGGCAAAAGCCACGCTGCGTTTTTCTATTTTCTCCAACCACCGAATAAGATAGTGGTCGCTGGCGCGTCCAAAAATGCTGCGAAAAAGTTCCGGCATCGGGTCATGAAGGTCCAGGATGACCTTCGCGCCGAGCATCTTGGGCAGCAATGCGCTAAAGACAAGAATGTCGGGCATGTTATGGACATGGACGAGCGCGTAACGCCACTTAAAGGCCCTCTTTGCCAGCAACCCGAACGCACCCAGCAGGAACAGCGTGTATTGGACGGCATAGGTCATCTTGCTGTCTCTCCGGCGTTTGAGGGGAATGTGGAACACATTGACACGGTCGATTCTGTCATGCAGAGGAATGGTAGGATCTCTCCGGAGGCATATCACATCCACGTCCATTCCGGCCCGGCACAGAGCCTCAGCTTCCCGCCTCGGTCTTGGATCGCTGGCATAGTAGGAATACGTCACTACCGCAGCGCGTTTCTTTGCACGCGGGCGCCTGCTTGCTGAATTGGCCTGAGAGCCGGTCTTGCTCGTGACGGAATGGCGCTCTGGAGTTTGCGACTTTCCATTCGAGGGATATGCGGCCCCATACCAACCAGCCACTGTCCTGGGTAACGCGCCCCAGTAGGCTCCCGAGTAGGCTTGAGCTATATGTTTGAGAAAGTTCTCGTAGCAACTGGCGGGATACTCAGAACCGTTTGTCGTGTTCCCGCCAAAATTCAAGTAGTCGGGATGCACGTCCACCATCGCCATGCCACCATGTCGCGCGATCCAGTCCAGCTTCCTCATCCACGTCTCCAGGCCTTGTTCCTTTAGAAGGACGAATAAGGTGAAGTCCTGCGGGAGAGTGTAGGGGAGCTCAACGTAGCCCGAACCCAGTGCGGAATGCGGAGATCGGAGATCGGAGTTCGGATGAACCTCGGACTTCGAACCTCGAACCTCGAACCTCGAACTTTGCGGTGCCGGGACCCAGAAGGGGAAGATGGTGTTGACGCCGTCCGGCTGGGGCTCGAAGGGGTCGGTGTCGAAGGTGGAACAATCGTATTGGACATCGAGGTCGTGCAGCCAGTCCAGGTTGTGATGCATGAAGCCGGATCGGAATCCGACTGCGCCCCAGTTCTTGAGATGCTGGTTGATTCGCCGTGCTTTTTCAGCAAATTCCGCGCGGCTGCTGTAGAGTTTGCCGTCGTGGTGCAGGTCGTGGACGCCCACTTCGAATCCGTTGCTCTGAAGTTCTTCGATCAGGTCCCGGGGAACCTGGTAATCGCCTTCGGGGATGAAATTGAAGGAGGAGCGGAAGCCCAGGTCCATTTCGAGCTTCATCAATTGCCGGCATCGATCCAGACCAGCCTGGCCTTCCACATCGTGCGTCAGCACAAGGGCGAATTGTTTGCCGTCGGGCCAGCCGGGCCAGCCTTCCGGGGGTCTCTCCGAGCCGGGCAGGATGGGCCAGGTCTCCGTCACTCGCGCCCGTTTCCTCAGCGCAAACCAGCGGCGAATGGCGAGCCGGGTGGACGCGGGCAAGAGCGGCTTGAGGTGGTAATAGAGGCGGTTGCGGAGCACGGGGTAAATTAGAAATTAGAAATTAAAAATGCAAAATGAGGGACGATCTTAATGCGGAATGCGCAATGCGGAGTGAGAAATCAAACAAAATGACGCGAATTACGCGAATCGGCGCGAATTGTCTTTGCGGGTAGAGAACGCAGAGAAGACAAAGACGGCACTATTCCTTAACCACGGATGGACACAGATGAACACGGATGGGAGTTCACAGGAGCAAACAAAGGGAACAAAGCGGTGAGCATTTGTCTTCGTTTGCTTCTTTGCCTTCT
>DATDFW010000104.1:0-6405 GCA_036522375.1 Nitrospiraceae bacterium | reverse complement strand
ATCGGAGTCCACTGCCATCAAGCGAACTTGTCGCTCAAAATCATTCGAGGCGGCACGTCCTGCTATACGATTGCGATGTGCGCTCAAGCCGGTCATGAGGATGCGATGCTGTCATTCCGTGACGCATCGGTTGAAAAAATCATG
This sequence comes from Nitrospiraceae bacterium, assembly GCA_036522375.1. GTDB lineage: Bacteria > Nitrospirota > Nitrospiria > Nitrospirales > Nitrospiraceae > Palsa-1315. The sequence continues at coordinate 6,261 of DATDFW010000104.1, read as the reverse complement.
AAATTGGCAGAGTGGGTGAAAAAATTGAAAGGGACAGTCCAACCACGGCTGACGTCCACCAAGAGCGGAGCCTCAAACTAAGCTAAGCTGTTTAGAGGTTCTGAAGACAGTGAAAGGAGCCTGACCCATGGCAGACACACACTCAGTCATCGGCACAAAAAATAAAAAAGGACAGACATTTACGGACACCTGGACGATGATGCACGAAGCGCCACGCACACCATCGTTCTTTACGGGCAGCGAGGTCATCAAGGAAGCACTCCGGCGGGCCAGTTGTGACGTAATGATCGCCTACCCGATTACACCGCAGAGCGAAGCAGCCGCCCTGATCGGCGAACTCTTTGCCGAAGGCTACATCGGCGACTACTTCCGCGGGGAGAGCGAATTCGCAGTCATGTCGCAATGCGCGGGAGCTGCATTCGGCGGAGCTCGCGTATTTACGACGACCGCAGGACCCGGCACGATGCGCGCGATGGAGAACTTTCCGATGTGGGCTGGCGCACGATTGCCGATTCAAATGATCGTCACCTGCCGTGGCATCAACTCGCCGCTGTCGATTCAGCCTGACACTCTGGAGATTGCGTATCTTCTGAATACGGGTATGCTCGTGTGGCATGCCGAAACTGCACAAGACTTCTTCGATTGGATCCTCAAAGGGTTTATGGTGTCGGAAGAGCCTGATGTGCACCTTCCCTTGGCGCTGTGTTGTGACGGATTCTTCGTTACGCACACAAAGGACGTCGTCAACCTCACCCCTGCCGACATGTGCCTTCCGCCCTATGACCCTTACCGCTCACCTGTGCCATGTATGGACATGGAATGTCCCCCGGTCCGGATGATGCGCGATCCGTTTGTCATGAAGAGTAACTACATCAGCTATGCCACCCACGCTTCCTGGCAACAAGAAGTCTGGGCGGCGGTGGAGCGGTCCCGCAAGCACACGATCAAGTGGATAAACGGGTTGATCGAGTCAGAAAATACTGACGCTGAGGTCCTCATTGTCTCCTCTGGTACAGCGGTGTCGCAGGGACGTGAAGCCATTCGCCTCCTCGAGGACGAGGGGATCCGTTGCGGTCTGGTCAAGATCAAGGCCTTACGGCCTTGGCCCGGCGAGGAAATCCGTGAAGCCACAAAGAACGCAAAGCATATTATCGTCCCGGAGTTTAACGTGACCGGGTGGCTGGCAAAGGAAATTAAAGCCAGCATCCCGAACAGCGATCGTGTGAACGCCGGTCCACATGTCTGCGGAGGCATGACGATGCCACCGGAAATTATTGTTTCCGAAATCAAGAACCTGCTCGGCATGCGTACCATGTCGCTGGCCGGTCGTGGTAGTTGATCGCATCTGAGCAGCAAGCACCAAACGCCCTGAATAAGCCGCACCACTGAGGAGGCCATCATGAGCAAGGAACGTATCAAGATTTCGGAAGACCTGTTTGACATTATGCCGTCTGACTACCAAGACCTGGTCAGGAGCGCGACCTATGGTAAGGAAGACCGGGGCTGGAAGGATATCGGCAACAGCAAGGAGCTAATCGAGCAGCACTCCCTCTGCGCCGGCTGCCCGGAATCCATGGCCTTCCGATATATCCTGGCCTCATTGCCAAACCCAGAAGACACCGTCATGGTCGGTTCTACTGGTTGCACCAGCCTGGTGTTCCCGATGGTAGCCGTACATAACATTCACTCGCTCTTCGGAAATCAAAATGCTATTGCTTCCGGATTGAAGCGCGCATTAAGCGTCCGCTTCCCAGGCCGAACGAAAGACGTAGTCGTGCTCGCCGGCGACGGCGCCACTGTCGATATCGGCCTTGACATGACGCTTCAAGCCTGGTTCCGCCAAGAGAAGTTCACCACAATTTGTTTCGATAACGAACTCTATGCCAACACAGGTGGCCAGGAGAGCGGCCTGATGCAGAAGGGATTCGTAGCCAAGATGGCGCCGGTCGGGAAGCTTTTCGATAAGGTCCGGCTGCCGGAAATTGCTCGCGAATCAGGCTGCCACTATGTGATCTCATGCACCGTCAGTAAACCATCGCTCGTTGAGAAAGTGGTGCGGAACGCTGTCGTGATCGCGCGTGAAATCGGCCCGACTTACCTTCAGCTCTATACGCCCTGCATTCTCGAAATTGGCAAGAACAGCATGGAAGGGCTCCAGGAAATGCGGGATTCTGAAAAACCGACGGAGCGGTTCGCCTACAAGGAATACATCAGCGAACCAGCCAAACAACTCCTGGCTGAGGTAGCCGCCAAGGACAAGGAAAAGAAGGCGGCTGCAAAACAGCTCGCTTCTCAGGGGGCCTAATCGAATTCTTAAGGGGAGACGACCATGATCAAGAAACGACTCAATGTCCGGATGTCGGGATTAGGCGGGCAGGGTGCCGTCACCGCCGCGCATGTCCTGGCCATGGCTGCCAACCGCGACGGAAAGTTTTCGATCTCCAATCCCTTCTTCGGTGCCGAAAAACGTATGGCACCGGCTGAGAGCTATTGTCGGATTGGCATCGAACGGATCTACGACCGTGGTGAGTTGGTATTTCCAGAAGTCATCCAGGTCTTTCACCCCCAAGTGATTACCATGGGGAAGAGCTATACCATGCCCTTCTACTCTGGCGTGAAGGAAGGCGGTCTCGTCATCATCAACTCCGCACAACCCCTTCTGTCTGAAGAAGATATTCAGCGGCTAAAGGATTTAAACGTTGCCTTATTTTATATCGCCGGCACTGAGCTTGCCATCGAGGTTGCCGGCACTGAGTTATCAACGAATATGTCGATGCTCGGATCAGTCGCGGGCATTACCAAATGTGTTTCAATGGAGGCCCTGGACGGCGCCTTACAGGAACGGTTCGGGAAGAAGTTCGTCGCCTCCGGTGGAACCGCCTCCTTGGACGAGGCCATCAAGAAGAAATTCGCCAAGAAAGAAATGTTGCTGGCTAAGAACCTGGCAACTGTTAAAGCGGCCTACGACATCGCCAGTGAATGGGCAGAAAAAAATCAGTATGAGCTGCGAGTCGGCAATCCTGCCGTTGCGGCGTAACGAGAGAGAAGGAACCAGCTCGCATGTATAACGTAGCGCAAATCATCGATGAGAAATGCGTGGCCAAGAAGGGGTGCCGACTCTGCATCATGTACTGTCCGGAGGCCAACTGCCTCGACCTCAATCCAGGCAAGATGGTGGCAGAAGTCATCATTGACCGTTGTAAGGGCTGTGAGCTCTGCGTGGTCGTCTGCGACGCAGCCAAACATTATGCCATCACCATGCAGGCAGTGAGTGCCACCGGACAGTTGATGACCCAAAAGGGTGAATCCGCAGCCCTTGGGCAGGCGTATCAAGGATAACGTTTCGTGTAGCGGGTCTCCCGCGCAAGACCCCATGGCGCCTGCGCTATGGGGTTTTTTGTTGGTGCCGCTATGGAGGGAACAGATGGAAACTGAAGATAATGTCATTGATGAACTCGTTCGAGAAATTGCCGGGCTGATCCACGAATATCCGAAAGTGCTCGAACGACGTGCGGCGGATATCCATGCCAGCGGGAAAGACCCTGAATTGGCACAGACACTTGTTAAAGCCGCCGATACCATGCGCGACAGTGGCAATCTCTATCTGACCTGGGCAAAGCACTACGCATCCATCGCAGCGGGCAATACCGATGCGACATCTGACGAGGATGCAACTGAGGATTTCGACGTATAACGTACTAGAGCTACAGCCAAAGTGGGTTCCCATCGCCCCGATAGAAAAAAGTCTCCCTCCAACCAAAATCTTTTGCTAGAATGCCAGTCCTGCGACGGACTGTCTCGTTCCCCGGTAGCTCAGTTGGTAGAGCAGCCGGCTGTTAACCGGCTGGTCGCAGGTTCGAGTCCTGCCCGGGGAGCCACCTTTTCAAGGCCTTCGAGATCTCTCTCGAAGGCCTTTGTTTTCATGGTGACAGTGTCAGCCAGCCCATGATGTTCAAGAACGCCGCCTAGTAAGCCGAGGGGGAACCCATTCGGCACAGCAGAACTTAACGGGCCTAGATATCTGGGACAAGAGGAGACCATCCACACAGAATAGCTGGGTGAGGTAGGCGGGATGAGCGAGGCAGAGGAGGGTTCACGATCGGAGCTTTTCTGAATATTGAACCTTAGATCGCGTCTGTTATATGACAGGGGTCCATTGCCGAGTCATAGAACGTTCCGATATGACGACCTCACTATCACCAGAACGGCGAGATTTTACACCGACTGCCTGGCTCCGAAATCCACATTTCATGACTGTGTTCCCAGGCTATTGGCCACGTCGAACACTCCTTACTGGAGTTCCAAGCGAATCGCGGCTCTTTACCACCGAACCCCACACCCAGTTACTTGGCTTCTGCCACTGGCAGCCAAACCGCACAACGTGCAAGACCGTGGTCCTCGTGCACGGACTTGAAGGCTGCAGCGAGTCGCACTATATGCGAGGCATCGCCGCAAAGGCCTATCGTGCGGGATTCAATGTCATCCGGATGAACCAACGTACGTGTGGCGGGACCGAACACCTCACTCCGACTCTCTACAATAGCGGCTTAAGCCAAGACTATCGCGCTATTGTCCATGAATTGGCCCATGTGGATAGACTCAACCGTATCTGGCTGGTCGGCTATTCGATGGGAGGTAATCTTGTCCTAAAAGCAGCAGGAGAAACAGGCTCTTCAGAAGCAGCGTTGGCTGGCTCGATCGCGGTCTGTCCGAACATTGATCCCCCGAAATGCGTCGAAGCCCTGGAGCAGCCGCGCAATTGGGTCTATCATAGACACTTTCTCGTAAGTTTGAAGGCACGACTGCGTCGGAAGGCAGCACTCATCCCGGGCAAGTGGGATCTCACACATCTCGATGACGTCGCTAGAATGAGCGACTTCGACGACCGCTACACAGCTCCAGACGGGGGCTACGCCAACGGAGCCGACTACTACGAGCGTGCGGGCGCATCCCGTGTACTCGGTTTCATCGCCGTCCCCACGCTCATCATCACGGCACAAGATGATCCTTTCATTCCCTACTCCATGTTTACCGTGCCACTCATTCAGCGCCACCAGAAAATTCGAGTGATGGCTCCTCGCCATGGAGGCCATTGCGGGTTCATTCACTGGCCACCCAACGGAGAAGATTCCTACTGGGCAGAGAATCGCATTATGGACTTCCTGCAAGACCGCATGTGAAAACCCTCAGCACCTCGCAAGCCTAATCCCCTACGCGTGCGTCCATTACATTCCTCCTCTCAATCTCTCCCGCATCATCTTGGTATACGCATGGCTTCTCAGAAGCCAACCTGTGTCCATGAAATTATGTGCTGGCTCAAATCGGGATGTATTGACCAACCAGATCAGGCTGTTTGAAGATGGGCACGCAGTTCCCGGACGTAGGTTTTGAACGGATCCGGCATAGGGAAGGGCGTGTGACCACGCAATTGGAAAATCGACCAATTGATCACATAAGGGGGAGTAAACCGTTCTTCTGGATTGGGGTCATCTAGTTCCTTCGGAGGTCCACAGGCCAGCAAATGACGAACAAGTTCGCCTCGCCCAAACGCCCTGGTGTTACGGGGTGGATGGTCCATGGATAAGGCAATCGCTTTATCCGTGGTCAGTCGTGATACCCGCCCTTCTTCCATGAGACCATAATAGAGGCCTTTGCCTTGATGGAGATTGTGATACTCCAGATCGAGGCTCTTCAAGGCTGGATCTGTCCACGTCAACTGTTCCGCCTCGCGAAAGGTTTCGAGCAACCACAGCTTTGAGGCCCAATCGACCCGGCCTACCAATGTTGTATAGTCGCCACGGAGATCTCGCAAGACCGTTTCCCATTGATCGAGCACCCAATCGGTTTCGTCGTCTTGTCCCCGATAGTGTGCCTGCACCGCCTCGAGAAAGGCTTCCTGAATGTCGATCGCAGAGATTGACTTCCCCGATTGCAGTCGAACGACCCATTGTCGGTCCTGATCCTGTGACAGTTCCTGCATGGTTTCGACCGGTTCATGGATCTCAAGATCGGACGGCGCATGGCCCTCTTCGATCAGTTGAAGGACCAGTCCCGTCGTGCCCAATTTCAAAGCCGTCGCCACCTCGGCCATATTTGAATCGCCCAATAGGAGGTGAATGCGGCGGTACTGATTCGGATCAGCCAGCGGTTCATCTCTGGTATTCACAATGGCGCGATTCTGCTGCACCCATTCGAAGAAGTCATTCACGATGTAATCTGCGCGTTGAGAAAGCTGAAATGGGAGGACAGGCTCGTGCGCAT
>DATDFW010000103.1:0-9704 GCA_036522375.1 Nitrospiraceae bacterium | reverse complement strand
CTTGAGGTTTCGAAAAATGCCGATCTACGAATATCGCTGTGGACTATGCGGGAAGCAGTTTGACGCCATGCAATCCGTCCATGCCAGAGCGGAAGACACCGAATGCCCTCACTGTCATGCCCAAAACGCCACACGACTCCTCTCCCCCAGCACAACACAAATCAAAGGGACTCGCAAAACCGGCTTCGCCGAAATGAAGGCGTACAATATGCTAGACGAGCGGATGGAAAAATTTGCCAAACTTCCCCCGCTGATGGGCAAACGCGCCGCCCCCGACACAACTCCACCTTCCAGTCCTTCTTCCGGTGATACAGGAGAGGACCGAACCAAACCGTAGCCTACAGGTGAACACGCATTGCCATTTTCCCAACATCTTCCCCTACTCCTTGGAGATCGCATGATCGTGAGACTCGTGTCATCCCTAGCCTTCAGCCTCCTGCTCAGCTGGGGAACGGTTCTCGCCGCCTTTGCAGAGGTTTCAGGGAGCCTCATCATTGCCGGCAATGGACCGGAGTTGCCGACGATCGAACCTCTCGCCCGCGCATTTGAAAAGGCCAACCCGCGAGCCTACATCGATATCATCTGGGACGGCAATTCAAAGCCTCTTGAGATGGTGAAATCCGGCCAGGCCCATATCGCTGTGACGGGAACCGAGGAACCGGGGCTCTCGGCGACATCCATAGCATGGGATGGAATCGGCGTCCTCGTTCACCTCTCCAATTTCACGAAAGACGTTACGAAGCAACAAGTGGCCGACATTTTCTCTGGAAAAGTCACGATGTGGTCAGACCTCGGCGGTCCCGAGACGAAAATATTGGTCATCGATCGGCCTCGAAACCAAAACATCCGCGATGCGTTTGAATCACAACTCGGCATGGCCGGTAAAATCACAAGTGCCGCCAAGGTAATTGGCTCCGATGACCAGGTTGTCAAGACTGTTGTGGGCACATTGCCCCCTCTGTCTGCGGTCACCTATCTGTCCCTGAGCCAGGGGTTGTCGGTCGTCACAGGCGGGGTTGCTGTGAGACTCTTGCCCGTCGACAAAGTCGAACCGGAGGTCCCCACGGTCAAAGACGGTCGCTATCCGCTCAGGCGCCCCATTCTGTTGTTGTCCAAAAAGGAACCACATCCCCTAGCTGAAGCGTTCACTCAGTTCGCTTTATCTCCGGCCGGTCAGCGCCTAATTGCTGAAACGTATATTCCGATTAAAGAGAAATAATCGGGTCTTATTGTTTTTGAAGGAGGAACCAATGCAGAAGGGACAATCTTGGGTGTTCATCGTATTGGGACTCTTTGGGTTCATGACTTCATCCGTAATCCTATCCTACGCGGAGAAGCCAGGCGCGATCGTTGATGGTGCAGGATTCACCCTCTATGATACCGAGTCCATTAAGGGATTCGACTCCGCAAAGGTCGAGCGGGATCCCGTCTGTGACCAGAACAAGCGCCCAAGGATCGCCAAAGTCGAGCCGGACGAAGCCAAACCGGGAGACAAAGTCGTCATTACCGGCGAGAATTTCGGCACGCAGGAATGTTTTCATACTGTAACCTTCAGTGCCGCCTCAAATACGCCGGTCGTGTTCAAATTCATGAGCGATACAGCAATTGAAGCAACCGTACCGGATGCAAAAGCTGGGATGTCATTTATCATCATCGTTGCGGGCGGCGGAAGCGCCCAGTCGAAACCAGTCTTGATTAAGTCCAAGTAGGCTCACTCCATCTAAGAAGCCGACCGGCCCGTTTGTGTTGGCGTTCTCGGTATCTCGCCCATCCTGCGTTTCTCACTCGCGTTCGTCGCTCGCAGGCCTCCCGTATCACAGGCCAGTGTCAGCGGAAAACCTTGTCAACATTCCCCTCTGCTCCAGGCTGTTCTCATCCGTCCTCCTCGACACGACTCTTGATCCTGTGCTAGGTTACGCGCTCATTTTTCGCCTGATCACGCTCGCAGAATTGCGAACGATCTGTAGAGACAGGACCCATATGTTCAAGAAGATTCTGGTGGCCAATCGCAGTGAAATCGCTATGCGAATTATCCGCGCCTGCCGCGAATTGAATATCGCCACCGTAGCCATCTATTCCGAAGCCGACTCGACCGGGATCTACGTCAAGAAGGCCGACGAGGCCTATATGGTGGGACCGGGACCAGTGAAGGGTTTCCTGGACAGCCAACAAATCGTCAACCTGGCACTACGGATTGGTGCCGACGCCATTCATCCAGGCTATGGATTTCTCTCGGAAAACTCGGAATTTGCGCAACTCTGCCATACCTCAGGCATTACCTTTATCGGTCCGTCGCCACAGGCTATCGATCTGATGGGGAGCAAGATCAAAGCCCGCGAGCTGGCGAGCCGTGTCGGGGTCCCGATTGTCCCCGGTACTAATGGCGGCATTACCCACGTCAAGGACGCTCTATTATTTGCAAAAGTTACCGGCTATCCCGTCATCATCAAAGCCAGTGCAGGGGGAGGAGGACGCGGTCTCCGGGTGGTGCGGTCGGATACCGAACTTCGCGAGAACATGGCCGTCGCATCTCGGGAAGCACAGGCTGCCTTCGGCGACGGAGTCGTCTTCCTCGAAAAGTATATCGAGCGACCGCATCACATCGAATTCCAAATCCTAGCCGATCGGCACGGCAACATCATCCACTTGGGCGAGCGGGATTGCTCGATCCAGCGCCGGCATCAAAAGCTCATCGAGATTGCACCATCCTTGATTCTCACGCCAGATCTTCGCGCCGAAATGGGTGCGGCGGCTATCGCCATCGCCAAGGCGGTCGATTATGACAATGCCGGCACCGTCGAGTTTCTCCTCGATCAGGACAGCCGCTATTACTTCATGGAGATGAACCCGCGCCTCCAAGTCGAACATACCGTGACTGAGCAAATCACGGCCATCGACATCGTACGCCATCAGATTGCGATTGCAGCCGGCCTCCCTCTTGAGATCACACAACAGGAGGTCACGCTCCAAGGCCATGCCATCCAGTGCCGCATCAATGCGGAGGACCCGAAGAACAACTTCCGCCCTTGCACCGGCACCGTCACAGCCTATCTCTCACCGGGCGGGATCGGGGTGCGCATCGATGGAGCGGTCTACAAGGACTATGTGATCCCGCCTTACTATGACGCCCTTTTGGCCAAACTCACCGTGCGCGGCCGTACGTGGGAGGAAACGGTCAGCCGCATGAGACGATCGCTCGAAGAATATGTCTTGCGCGGGGTGAAAACGACGATCCCCTTTATGATGGAGATCATGCAGGACCAGGACTTCATGGCAGGACGTTTCGACACTTCTTATCTAGAGACACATCCTGACCTATTCAATTACCACGAGTTTGAGCAGCCGGAGGATCTGGTGCTGGCACTCTCTGCCGCCATCGCCGCCTATGAAGGGTTGTAGCCGATAACTGCCTATCAACCCCGCAATCCGATGGTGAGGTAAGGCATAGATCAGGACATTATGGCAACACGACGACCCTCACGAACCCAGGGCTCCAAGAAACGGACAGCTGGACCAGCCCTCCGAACATCGAAGACACGAGCCCGCAACGGTCAAGAACTGACGATCCAACCGGCGACCGGCAAGCCTATCCTAATTACCGATGTCGCCTTGCGCGACGGCCATCAGTCACTCCTGGCCACGCGCATGCGGACGGAGGACATGCTGCCCATCGCTCAAAAACTCGACGCCGTCGGCTATTGGTCGCTTGAGGTCTGGGGTGGAGCCACCTTCGACACCTGCCTCCGTTTTCTTAAAGAAGATCCCTGGGAACGCCTCCGCGCGCTACGTGCTGCCATGCCCAATACCAAGCTGCAAATGTTGCTCCGTGGGCAAAATTTGGTCGGATATCGGCACTATGCCGACGATGTCCTGGAACGGTTCATCGAACGGTCCGCCGCAAATGGCATCGACGTCTTCCGCATCTTCGACGCCTTGAACGATATCCGAAACGTGGAACGGGCCATGCGGGAAGTGAAAGCTTGCGGTAAACATGTCGAAGCCGCCATCAGCTATACCGTCAGCCCCGTCCACAGTGTGGATCGTTTTGTCGATATGGCTAAAACGCTGGAGGATTTGGGGACCGACACGCTCTGCATTAAAGACATGGCTGGGCTCTTATCTCCGCTCGACGCCTATCATCTCGTGCGCCGGATCAAAGCGTCGGTAAAGGTTCCTCTCCATTTGCATTCACACTACACCTCAGGAATGGCCTCGATGACCTCGCTCATGGCGATACTCGGGGGGCTGGACATGCTGGATACATCGATCTCGCCATTGGCCGGCGGCACGTCGCATCCATCGACAGAAACGCTGGTGGCCTCGTTGCGCAATACGCCATACGACACGGGATTGGACCTTGCGTCGTTTCTTCCAATCACCGAATACTTCCGCACCGTACGACGAAAGTATCGACAGTTCGAAAGCGAGTTCACCGGGGTCGATGCCGAGATCCTCACGTCACAGATTCCCGGCGGCATGCTCTCGAATCTTGCCGCGCAATTGACGGAACAAAATGCCCTCGAGCGGATCAAAGAAGTTCTCGATGAAGTGCCGCGCGTCCGCAAGGAACTGGGCTATCCCCCGTTGGTCACCCCAACCAGTCAGATCGTGGGCACTCAAGCCACGCTCAACGTCCTGACCGGCGAACGGTACAAAGTCATCACCACGGAGACCAAGAACTACTTTCTAGGACTCTACGGCCGGGCGCCGGGGCCCCTCGATCGCGATATCATGGCCCGCGCAATCGGGGACGACCAGCCGATCAAGACGCGGCCCGCTGATCGCTTGGAGCCTGAGCTCGAGGCCATCAGAAACGATCTGCCCCCCTCGGCCACCACGGTGGAAGATCAGCTGTCGTTCACCCTGTTCCCTGCGATCGCGCGAGACTTCTTTGAGGCACGCGAGAAAGGAGACTTGACACTGGAGCCCCTTGAAGGCTTCTCGTCGAGTGGTTCCGCCGCGGCCACCGAACTCCATCTGGCCCCAGCCGAATTCAATGTCACGGTTCACGGAGAGACTTACCATATAGAGGTATCCGGTTCCGGACGGAAGGTCGACGGCCGCAAACCCTATTACATCCGAGTCAACGACAAACTCGAAGAAGTCTCGTTGGAGCCGATCCAGGAGATCCTGGCCGGCGTGCCGGAAACTCCCGACGCCGACACCGGTGTCAAACCCAAACGGCCCAGGCCATCAAAACCAGGAGACGTGGCCCCCCCGATGCCGGGTCGTGTTGTCAAAGTGCTCGTCAAGATCAATGCGGTGGTCAAGGCCGGTGCCCCCCTTCTGATCATCGAAGCCATGAAGATGGAAAGTCAGGTCCCGTCGCCGATCGACGGAAGAGTCATCGCCATCCTGGTCACTGAAGGCGACAACGTAAAGACGGATGAAACACTCATCCAGCTGGAGTAGTCAGACAGATCCGCGTGCCTCCGGTCGAGCAGGCGGACAGCTTTTCGTTGCACTGTTCATCCTCACTCTGGTGTATCACATCATGACTGCCTGCTCCTCTCCGTCGCCAATTCCAGCACAGTTTGACGCCATTGAGCGTATGACCATTCACACCGTCCTGGTCCACGACCAGCGAATCGCATATCTGGATGTCGGCACAGGCCCGCCAGTTATCCTGATCCACGGCTTCGGGGGATCGATGTGGCAGTGGGAATATCAGCAGCATGCGCTGTCGCAGCACTTCCGTGTCATCACCCTCGATTTGCCGGGCGCAGGGGTGTCCGATAAACCTGAGATTGACTACCGGCCGGATCAAATGTTGGACTACTTTGTAGGATTCATGGACGCGGTGAAGGTTCCACAGGCCACATTAGTCGGCAATTCCATGGGCGCCGGACTAGCCATCGGTATGGCCCTGACACACCCTTCACGCGTGGCCAAGCTCGTCCTGATCGGCGGGTTACCGCAACATGTCATGGAGAAACTCACCAGTCCGTCCATTAGACGAGCCTTAGAAACCAGCGCGCCTTCCTGGCTCGTCTCGTTCGGCAGTATGCTGTTTGGCGGACTGATGACCGAATCCATCTTGAGAGAAATCGTCCATGACCCGGCACTGCTCACACCGGCCGTTATCGAGCGATCCAATCGAAACCGTCAACGCCCTGGACTCATCAAACCCATTCTCACTGTCAGAGAAAACCTTCCGTTATGGGAGTCCGAATTTGCAACACGCCTCGGTGAAATTACCCACCCAACGCTGGTGATCTGGGGAGAAGAAGATCGGGTGTTCCCAATCGCCGTGGGTAAAGAACTCCACCAGACTATCAAGGGGTCACGATTCATCAGCATAGCCACTGCGGGACACATTCCACAGTGGGAACGGCCGGATGCGGTCAACCAAGAACTCATTTCCTATATTCGATCCTAGGATCCTATCCACTATAATGACCGTGACGCATAATATGCGAGATAAGAGGAAAACCGATTTCTAGATCAACGCACCGTTCTGGTACTGGGATTACAACTCGCTCACGACACCAGCACAAATTAACGTTTTCTTGATAGTATAGGCACCGTCACTTCACCAAGGAGGGCAGTATGAAGCCAACATATCATATGATCATCGGAGCCGCGCTGTGTACCACGCTCGGGGTTACCGGATGCGGCACGACCAGCGGTACCGGTTTTAGCTACAAGAACATGCCCGTCGCCGACGGCAGCACCATGGCTGGTGAGGGCCGTACGGTCCTCTACAAGGGAAGCCCCCTGGTGCTCTCGGGAACCGGCATAAAAGTCGGCGACTCCCTCCGGGAGGTGCAGCTGACACAGACGGACTTGTCGCCAATCGCCATTACTGACACGAAGGGCAAGGGCAAAGTCCGGATCATCAGTGTCGTGCCCTCGCTCGACACTCCGGTGTGCGAACAACAGACCCATTATCTGAGCGAAAAGAATAAGGGCCTCGACAAGATGGTCGAATTGGTCACGGTGAGCGTAGACACTCCCTTTGCTCAAAAACGATTCGCACAGGAAGCCAATATCGCCAATGTGACATTCCTTTCGGATTATCGAGACGCTGAATTCGGGATGGCCTACGGACTCCTCCTCAAGGGCCCCCACATCCTCGCGCGTACCGTCATGGTCGTCGACGCTAATAACACCGTGCGGTATCTCCAAGTCACTCCCGAACTGACTCAGCTGCCGAACCTGGATGAGGCCTTTGCCCTGGCCAAGTCATTGGTCACCGGAAGCTAGGCAGAAGAAAAGCTGAGGTTAAGGTTGAGGCCTAGTGCGACTGCTCAACCTTAGCCTCAGCTTCTATCTTTATAGGCAGGAAGCCTGATGGGTCAGTACGATCTTCTCGTCATAGGGAGTGGGCCGGCCGGCCAGAAGGCTGCCGTCCAGGCCGCCAAGCTCGGCAAGAAAGTCGGTATCATCGAACGCAAGGAAGTCGTTGGCGGCGTTTGTACCAATACCGGCACCATCCCCAGCAAATCTCTCCGAGAAGCGGTCCTGTATCTCGCTGGATTCCGCCAACGCACCCTATACGGTGCCACCTATCGCTTGAAAAAGACGATCACAATCGAAGATCTCGCCTTTCGCGCCAACCACATCATCAAAAACGAAATTGAGATCGTGCAGGACCAGATGGCGCGCAATGGTATCGACCTTATCTATGGAGAAGCCCGCTTCCTTGATCCCCACTGGCTGCTCGTTCAACAGGCCGGAGGGTCGATTGAGCATCATGCGCATGTCATCATCATTGCTGTCGGGACCGAACCGGCTCGGCCTGCCGAAATTCCTTTTGACGAAGACACTATCATCGATACTGACGGTTTTCTCAGGCTCCAACATCTTCCGTCATCGATGGTCATCGTCGGCGGTGGCGTGATTGGCACAGAGTACGCGTCGATCTTAGCCATGATGGGCGTGCCGGTCATTTTGATCGACAAGCGGCCGCGCTTGCTGGAATTTGTCGACGCCCAGATCATCGACGCCCTGCAACAACACATGACAGACATCGGCGTCACGCTTTACCATGAAGAAGGAGTGGTGGCGGTCCGGAAAGAGTCCGATGGACAGATCGCGGTCTCGCTGACACATCGACCACCGATCACCACCACGACACTCATGTATGCAATCGGCCGCATCGGCGCAACGAAGCTCTTGAATCTGGAAGCCATCGGCATCACACCGGATCCGCGAGGCCGCGTGACCGTCAATGAAAATTTCCAAACTTCAGTTCCCCATATCTACGCCGTCGGTGACGTCATCGGTTTTCCCGCCTTGGCCTCCACCTCCATGCAGCAAGGACGCCACGCCTCCTGTCATGCTTTTAACTATCCCGACCGCACCGACACAGACCTCCTGCCATACGGCATCTATGCCATTCCGGAAATCTCCACAGTGGGGCGGAACGAGGAAGAACTGGCCAAGGCAGAGATTCCCTATGGGGTCGGCGTCGCACACTATCGGGAAATCGCCCGAGGACAGCTCATCGGCGATGAGACCGGTATGGTCAAGCTGCTCTTTCATCGCCACACCCGCGTGCTCCTGGGCGTTCATGCCATCGGAGAAGGGGCCACGGAGCTCATTCATATCGGCCAGGCCGTCATGGCTTTCCAAGGAAAAATCGATTACTTCATCGACACCATCTTCAACTATCCAACCTTGGCAGAATGTTATCGTGTCGCAGCGCTCGACGGCATCAATCGGTTGCCAAGACCCTGGCTGCCGCACGAATGAAATTCTTGACGCGTATCTCGTTATGCGCGCGGAACTCGCGAGACATGCGAAAAGAGCGAGACCGGGCCTGAGGTTTCGTCTTGGCAAGTCGCGCGCATCTAGCTTGTCTCGTCCACCATTCACGAACGACATCTTTATAGAAGAGGTTATATGTCCTTCTCAAATCATTTAAGGCAACTGGCCCAACCGATATGGACTGCGCAGCTCACACATCCGTTCGTCGTCGCATTGGGCAAGGGGACCTTGCCGGAGCGAAAATTCAAATACTACATCCTGCAAGACGCGCGATTTCTCGGCGACCTCGCCCGGGTCTTCTCTGCCGGAGCGATGAGAGCGCCGGATTTAGAAACGGCCCTGCGATTCACTAAACTGGCGGAAGAAACCATCGTCGTCGAACGCAGCCTCCACGAAGGGTATGGGGCACGGTGGAAGATGAGTGCGAACCAGATGACGGTGGTGCCTATGGCGCCGACGAGCTATGCCTATACGCGGCACATGCTCGCGGTCGCCCATACAGGCTCGGCAGCGGAGATTACCGTTGTCGCACTCCCTTGCGCCTGGATCTACTGCGTCATCGGACAACACCTCTTGAAACATGGCCCGCCAAAACAAAATCACCCTTATCGAGACTGGCTCATGCTCTACGCCTCACCTGAATTTGCCAAGGTGCAACGCTGGATGAGGAGCAAAATAGATCAGTGGGCCAAGACGGCGAGCAAAGAAGAGAAGCGGAGGATGGAGGAGTCGTTCGTGATCAGCTCGAGATATGAGTGGATGTTCTGGGAGATGGCGTGGAACGAGGAGAGGTGGCCGGTGTGACGAGAGGATGGGCAGGGCAGCAGGGCCGTTCCATTGCTCGCGCAACGCGCGGCCTGAGAAGGCCCTCGTTGGACGCGCGCAGTCTGGCCCAGCCCTGCTACCTGTCCGAAGAAAGCGACCGGCCACCAGAGAGAAAGAGATGAAAGAAGAGCCACCGGCGTCATTGCCTGCAGCAGCTGTCACAGCTC
>DATDFW010000102.1:0-8229 GCA_036522375.1 Nitrospiraceae bacterium | reverse complement strand
CGAGGGAGACAATCAACTCGTTGGATTGGTTACCTTACGCGATGTCTTGCTGCCGCTGTATCCAAACTATGGCGACTACATTCATGACACTGTACACAGCAGGAATTTTGTCGAGATGGAAGAGGGATATCCTGAGGTACTTGGCGGGAAAGTCGAAGGGGTCATGAGCCGAAACCCCCTGACGGTGACACCCTACGACCCCGTTCTGGAAGTCGCTTCGTACATGGGGCTCAAGAATTTTCGACGAATCCCCGTCGTCGACAAGGGCACGCTTGTCGGAATGGTCAGTATCGGCGACATCAATCGAGGATTATTCTTCGAGAAAGGAAGGGAGCGCTGACTCACACCTTTCTCAAGGAAGGCATATCTCATCTAATAGTGAACAAGACGTGCCCATGAGGTCATTCCACGATCCAGAGTGTAAAGCCAGCCGCATCACGCAGCAGCTGATCCGTAATACTTCCGCCGAAAAACCGTTTTATTGCCCTTGAGGCGTGACGGCTCATCACGATGGTCCCGTAGCCTCCGGTACGGGCTTCGTCCAGAATCGTATGCGCGATATCGTCTTCATGGCCAAACTTCAGCGTGACGCGATTCAAAGGAAATCCGGTCTTTCCAAAGAGCTCCAAGGCCGTCACCAAAATAGGGGATTCAAACACGCTTTCTGAGCGAATCCAGTTCTCCTGATCCTCCTGTAATTTCTTGGCTAGACGAATTTCCTCTGCAGGATCTTCGGATCCCCCATGTTCTAGGAGCGCGCGCGGCATCGGTTTCAGCACGTGAAACAACGTAATCTGCACGTCGCGAGTATCACGCAGGAGAGTTCCCACATAATGCAACGCCCGGGCGGAGTGTTCCGAGCCATCCACAGCGATCAAGATTCGCGAGAGATGAGTATTCTCGCGAAGAGTTGTCGTCGGGGATGGTTGCGACATCTTGAATTACCAGACTTCTGTGGGCAAACGATGGAATTCCGCTACCACCGGACATACGAGCGCGGCAAAATCCATGTAACGCATGCGGATCGCGTCTGAATGGGTGCCGGCTTGAAAGACGATCTCCAGGTCCTCCGTGAGTGATCGATCGACATACACAGGGAGCCCATAAAGATTGCCGAAGGGTGGCATCGCGCCTAACTCGCAGTCAGGAAATAGGCCTGTGATCTCATGTTCGGTCGCGAGTCGCACATGGTGGGTCAGAAAGACGTTTCTGAGGCGATGGAGATCCACGCTCCAGTTTGCCGGCAGCACAGTCATAACGAACCGTTCATCCACCTTCACGATCACGACTTTGGCCATGTCCTTCTCCGGGGTATGAAGCGTATGGGCGATTTCTGCCGCGCGAAATGCTTCCGGATGGGGCAACAGGTCATAGTGAACTCGTTCCTGATCGAGATATGTGTTGAGTACGGGTGTGATAGACATGGTAACGCCTCCTTCGGTGGGCGACCTCACAAGGGAAGTCATTTTCCTGGATGGTTGCGGGGCGACTCGATGGCGATGTGACTATGACGAGGACGTGTTTCATGATCAAGGCACCGCTGTGATCATGAGGGCTCAATTGGTCGGTCCATGTAGTATACGCCGATTGCCATGTCCACGTCTTCGAAAAATTTGGACGACAAGTCGAAAAGGAGAGAAGGTGCGATAATCCGATTGCAAGACAGCTCGTCGGCCCCATCCATACCTATCTACACCATAGCGTGAGGAGGGTGATGTTAGGGGCGGGCGACACGTGCGCGGGGATCCTGGAGACCGGCTAACGCAGCCTGCCGCGGGGCCTGCCCAATTTACTCCACAGACAAGGGGGCGCCAAAAAGAAAGGCCCCAGCTCCCAATGCTGAAGGATCGCAGCACCGGCCTTTCAAATAGTGGGTCGCAGACCCTTGACATTCCCCGACTGAAGGCATTGGATAAAGGGGGCAATTTCTCCACTGCTCGCGGCGCGCAGTACTTACCTGTGTACCATGAGGAAGCAGGTCAGTCTTCAACGTTCGATCTCGCTCTCAGTACTCTCCATCGGTTTGCTCTCAGGCGCATTCGGCCTAGCCTATGCGTATTGGCAGACAATACACTCATTCCGCGAGGCTATCGGCCTTGGGTTTCAGGAGCTTGCGCGCCAGAGTGCGGATAAAGTCGGATTGATCCTGGAGAAGGAAATCGAATGGGTGGAACGATTCAGCTCTTTACCGGAGGTCCGTGAAGCAGTTCGGGAAGGCACACGACTCCCATTCAACCAACAGGTCCTTCAGCGGTGGAAGGAGTCGCAACGTCCATATGTTCGATCGCTGGTCATCCTCAATCGCCGAGGCCATTCGGTCGGCGGAGTAGCCAGCGAAAAGATCAAGATGGATCATCGTAATCGATCTTGGTGGCCGGTGGTCTTCGAACAGCGTCGGTCATGGGTGGGGGAGCTGCGTTTCGACGAAAATGGATATGGGTATTTGGAGGTTGCCGTACCGATCGTTGACGAGACTGGCTCTGTGTTGGGCGCATTGAATGCGGTGGTTGAGAAGGAGCAGCTCTTGACCACGGTCTTCCGAAGTAGGATCGGCAATACCGGTCACGTCATGCTGGTTGGACCTCAGGGTGCGGTGTTGGCCTGCCCGCTCCTCCCGCCTGGGCGGCATGTGGCCCTTGCCCAACCGCGGAGTGCCTCACCCGCTTCGGGACTGTCTTTACCAGAGACAGCTTGGATGGAGGTTCAGGATGATGTCCACGGTCAGGGAGGAGGGATCATCGGATTCGCCTCTGTTGCGCTGCGATCAGGCATCGTCCAGACGGATCCGTGGTCCATTCTTGTCAGCCAAGATCCCGACGAAACCTATGCGCCCTTGCGTCTACTCATGTGGAAGCTCGCGGTGTTCGGCTTACTGACCATCGCCGTGGTTGGGTTGCTTCGATGGCGCCTCGGTCGACGTATTGTGCAACCAATCAACGCACTGGTTGAACGAGTGCAGCTTTTAGGACAGCAAAGCGGTGAGAAGCCGGTGATGACCATGCGGCCTTCCGGTATTGCGGAGATCGATACCTTGGCTGCGAGTTTCAATGAATTAACGGAGCGGCTGGAACGTGTCTCGCGGGAGCGGAAGCAGTATGTTGCCGACCTTGAACGAGCAAACCAGGAACTGGTCATTTCCGAAGAGCACTATCGGATGCTGTGGGATCATTCGACGGATACGAGATTACTGGTCAATACGGATGGAATTATTCAGGACGTGAATCGTCGAGGCGAGACCAAACTGTGGACAACGGCCGATCATCTGATCGGTACGAAGGTAGATGATCTATTCCGGGAGGAAGATCGAGCCAGGTTGCGCCGGTTGTTGGAAAAGATCATTGACACCAAAACAGAACAGCCAGCCGGTGAGATGCGGATGCCTTCACGTGCCGATGGCACACTCATCATGGAGGTCGATCTGGTGCCGGTCGAGAATGCCGGATTGCTGGTTGCCGTGATGGTACAGTTGAGTGACCTCACCGAAAAGAAGCGCCTCGAAGAGCAGTTGATCCGTTCAGAGCGCCTCGCCTCACTCAGTCAGTTTGCCTCGATGTTCGCCCACGATATTCGCAATCCGTTGGTGGGAGTCAAGAAGACATTGGAGCTGCTCGCGCAAGAAGAGCGATCACAACCGACCTCGCAGCGACAATGGTGGGACGACATGCGATTGACGGTCGATTTGTTGCTCGGCATGATCAATGACATGCTGGATGTGTATCAAGAAAGCTACTCCGAGCTGCCGCTCTTAACTTCGACGGTCTCGGTCAACAGTGTGGTGGCTGAGGTGGTGCAGATCTTACGAACCGAAGCCACCGCGAAGCGAATCACCTTTCATCTCGAAATGCCGGAGGCTGAAGTTGCGGTGACAGCCGATCGTCGCCGTCTCTTACGGGTACTTATCAATCTTATTCACAACGCACTCAAGTTTTCTCCACAAGGGGGAATGATCACTGTGACGGTTCACGCGGAGGTGCGAGGATATTCGGGTCGCGAATCTCGTGACCCGTCAGCCTCCCAGGCCACCATTCAGGTTGCAGATGAGGGTCCCGGTATCGCTCTTGAGGATCTACCTCATCTGTTCGAAATGTTTTGCCGGAGGAAAGATCCCGGGGACATCAGGATCGGGCGGGGGCTGGGATTACACTTTTGCCGGCTCGTGGTGGCGGCCCATCGGGGAAGGATATGGGCGGAGAATCGTTCGTCTGGCGGCGCAGTCTTTTCGGTCGAACTGCCGCTGAATCAGGAGGCCTATGTCGGCCACATTGCTGATTGCCGAGGATCAACGGCTTTTTAGGCAAAGCCTTCGATTGCTCCTTGAGCGGGAGCCTGACCTGCGAGTGGTCGGCGAAGCGACGGACGGGCGTGAGGCGTTCGAACTCGCGATGAAAACCAAACCCGATATGATTCTGATGGACGTGGATATGCCGAGGCTCGACGGGGTCACGGCCACGCGCCTGATCAGGGGTTGTCTCCCTGACGTGAAGGTGTTGATGTTGTCGGTTCATGATGAGGATGCGAGAATCGTGGCAGCGGTTCAGGCCGGCGCCTGCGGTTACATTCTGAAGGATGCCGACCATGCCGAGTTTCTTCGTATCATCCGAGCCACCTACCGGGGGAAGCAGGTACATTCTCCCTTCATGCCTGACGGCTTTGCTCGGAACGTAGTCTCCGCGCTGCAAGAGTCTGGGGGCGGCACCTCTGCCGTCACACTGCTGACCGAGCGTGAGCGGGAAATTTTAGCTCATGCCGCGTCCGGACGTGGTAACAAGGATATTGCAGATCAGTTGTGCGTTTCTGCCGATACCGTAAAGACTCACCTCCACCACATCTATCGCAAACTCGGCGTTGCCGGCCGGGTCGAAGCAATCCTGACCTATCTCAACAGCAAGTAACGTATACGCTTCTTTCAGCCCCTCACCTGAACGATGTACGGAAAAACTCACCTTTGGGTGATGGGCATTGTTCGCTGCTCTCGTTATTATGCTGAACCAAAGGAAGAGATCACAGGCAGGCTGTGAACATTCTATTAAGAAAGGAGGAAGGGGTGATGACCAGGATGTCTCTGCAACAATATGCGCCTGCCGAAGAGATGATCTGCAGCATGCGTTCTCGCTCCGTCCCTCATGACACCCTTCAATTCAATATAGGAAGGAGGCTCCAGTGAAAGCCATACTCACGACCATCGTTGCAGTCTTCTGTTCGCTTGCCCTCTTCGCCGGGGGGATTGCTTTGGCTCAATCAACAATGTGGATGGATGACCTCACGCGCTCAGTGAATTTTTATAAATCCAAATATCCGACCACCAATAATGTGCCAGCCGATTGGGACCCATACCTCAATCAACTGAGTCACATGAAGAAAGCGGCGTTCAAAGGCGATGACGCGACAGTGCGGGCAGGGATAAACAAGTGGTTTAAGATGCTGAAAAACCGAGATCATGGAATTGATCCTAAGGCAGCCGATGAGCTCTTCCATATAGCAGTATTGGCGACGCCGTTTGATGAATACAAGATTTCTGTACCGGCTCAATAGGAAGGTGCACAAGGTACCGGGCGAACAGTAACTGGTCTTCTTTGCGTATGGAGAGGGTCGACGCTGTTCGCCCGAAGCATCAGTAGAAAGGAGTAAGGTTAGCCCCACAAGGATTCCCGTCATCGTCAAGTATGGCGTCGACAACTGTCATGATCGACACCCTCCGGTTTCGCTGAGTGAGGGAAGCGGCTAGCACGTCTTGACTTCACTCATGACCAAAAGTACCATTTATTTGTGAGGAGTTCCCCGTCCACAAATTGTGGAAAGACTCCCCGGCCCACGGGTTTTCATCATGCGTAGGCAACAGGGTCAGCGCCATGGCTAGTCGCCTGCGGTGGGTCATATCGCTCTTGAGCTTTGCCATCGTTGCTTGGGCAGACGGTGAGCGTGCGTGGGCGAAGGATCGCCAGCCGGAATCGGGTGTTCCTCTTCAAATGATTCTTGAACTCGAAACGACCGCTCGTCTTCTGGCGGTCCTCCTCGATTCCGGCCGAAATGTCATCAATGAGTACCAAGTCCTTCCCGATGAGCAGGAAAAAACAGAAAAAGTTTTTACACCCGACTTGTTTGAGCGACAATTACAGGATGTCTTTCGCAGTCGCTCAGGAACCGACCTGGGAGCTCTTGGTGTGGCGCGAATTCCAACCCGGGCGAAGAAGCTTCTCAAAGAACTGGCCTTGGTCAGCACACAGGTGGTTGCGGAAGCCCAATCTGAGATCAATCGACGGGATGGTGGGCTCAAAGAGTTTATTCCCGCGATCTACGGTGCGCGAGTGGCGACCCGGTTTTCCGAGCGGACACATGTGCGGCTGAAGCAGACGGCTCTGACGCCTCGCAATCCCCTCAACGCGCCGGATGTGGTTGAACGAGCGGCATTGGAGGCATTTGCCGATCCTGCGTACCCGCTTGAGAAAGTGATCACCGATGTCACGGCGGAGAGCGGGGCGTTGCGCCTAATGTTTCCACTCTATACGACAAGGAAATGTCTAGATTGTCACGGAGACCCCAAAGGGGAACCGGACCGGACCGGCTATCCCCGGGAGGGACTCAGACTCGGGCAAAATGCCGGTGCAATTAGTGTAATGATCCCTATTCGACCATGAGACCAATAGTACTACTTTTGTGGGTCATAATGGCCGTCGGTTCCGGGAACCTCTGGGCGGCTGAGCGAGTGGATACGTCCGCTGCAAAGCCGGCTGGGAGCGGGGTCATTGTCCATAGCGACGGGTATATCTTGACGGCCAATCACGTGGTCGCCAATGCGAAGCGAATCTTTGTCGTGACCGCCGGGGAATTCCGAGCGCCGGCGACTCTCATCAGCACCGATTCCGAACACGACCTCTCCTTGCTCAAGATTGAAACGGTGGGACTGACGGAAGCACCCATCGGCTATGCTGGCGTCGTCCGGCTCGATCAGGAGATCATCACGGTCGGATTTTCATTTGGCCTTCGAGAGGTATCGGTGACGCGCGGTCGGATTGCAGCGGTGCGAACGAGGGGTGTCCAGCGGGTCTTCCAAGTCGACGCGGCCATCAACCCCGGCAACAGTGGAGGGCCCATTTTCAATCGACGTGGCGAAGTGATCGGCGTGATGACCACAAAATTTTCCCATGCCTCGGGTATCGTTCCAGAAGGGATGTCCTTTGCCGTGCCGATCAGCTATGCCACGCCCCTCCTCGCGAATATCCCGGATTTTGACTTCACGATGATTGGGAAGGGGAGGAAGGATTCCAAGGGAGGCGGTGAAGTCAAAGGCCTAGCACAAGAAATCGTCAGAACGACGGTTCTCATTGAGATCGTCAGGAACACCGATACTACCTCGATGCCACCGGATGCGGTTGGACCATCGGCAAAGGACAACGCTCCAGCAGTCGTTTCGCCTCGCCTAACACCGAGTCCGGCGCGCGATCCAGCACCGAGTGCACCGGACGCGGAAGCGATTGTGCGGGTGAACGACCAACTCCGGGCTGCACAGCGAGACGAACTGAAGCAGTTGGCCCGGCGCGGCATCGCTCAACCGGAGGGGATGGTGGTGATTCCAGCCGGAGAGTTTTGGATGGGTGCCGAGGATGGACTGAAAGATGCGCGCCCTCTACACCGAGTCTATCTCAGTTCCTATTGGTTGGACACACACGAAGTGACGAACGCACAGTACCGACAGTGTGTGGAAGGCGGAGGCTGCACGCCGCCCAAAGATCGTCAGGCGTTTGATGACCTTGAGCGTGCACAGGATCCTGTGACCAACATTACATGGAACCAGGCTCGATCGTTTTGTCAGTGGCAAGGGAGACGATTGCCGACAGAAGCCGAATGG
Organism: Nitrospiraceae bacterium; assembly: GCA_036522375.1. Taxonomy (GTDB): domain Bacteria; phylum Nitrospirota; class Nitrospiria; order Nitrospirales; family Nitrospiraceae; genus Palsa-1315. Next base: position 383 of record DATDFW010000102.1, on the reverse strand, counting down.
GAAAAGGCGGCGCGAGGGACGGATGGCCGCCGTTACCCTTGGGGTAATGACGGAGACATCGTGAAAAGCCGTGTGACAAACGGAGAAGTCACGGCCGGCACCGGGGGAACCCAATCGCTCGAGCGCCGGGTGGTGTCCTCATCGCCCTATGGGGTATTCGATCTGATCGGCAGTACGTCACAGTGGGTCAAAGATTGGTACGCGGAAGATTTCTATCAGGCCTCTCCCGCCCGTGATCCACAGGGACCGTTGCGTGGTTCCTTCCGCGTGTTGCGGGGCGGAGAGTGGGATGGGAAACCGTCGAATCTTCAAGCCAGCTATCGAGGGTGGGATGAGGTGACCTACTGGGGTCCGGCGCTGGGCGTGCGCTGTGCGGAAGATGT
>DATDFW010000101.1:0-5481 GCA_036522375.1 Nitrospiraceae bacterium | reverse complement strand
AGGCTTTCCGTCTGGCTGAACGGGCAGGAAAGGCGATGTGTCCGCCCTTCCCGCAGATCACAGTGCGGAACGTACGAACGGGATTCTTTGAGCGGGCCGATTTCGAGGCGGTGCGATCACACTTGCCCGAAGCGTTTCAGGGGCCGATCACCTTCGCGTGTCTAACCGGCTGGCGTGTGCCAAGTGAAATTCTGACGTTGCGATGGAAACAAGTGGATTTCTCAGCAGGGATGGTGCGCCTCGAACCAGGGACAACGAAGAACGACGAAGGGCGTGTGTTTCCCTTTGGCGTATTGCCGGAACTGGCGAACCTGCTACGGGCGCGATGGGAACAAGCCCTGTCGCTTGAATTGGCGACGGGGCAGAACATCCCATGGGTGTTCCATTGGAATGATCGAGGCACCCTCAAGGAGATTCATCCGAAGGCACTCTATCATCGTTGGAAGAGGGCCTGTCGGCTAGCAGGGGTGCCCACACGCATCCCGCATGACTTCAGGCGAACAGCGGTGAGGAATCTGGAGCGGGCAGGGGTGCCGCGTTCGGTGGCGATGAAGTCGTGTATCGGCGGTATGCGATTGTCTGTGAAGCCGATCTGACAGAAGGTCTCAAAAAACTCGCAGCTCTGGAGCAGTCGTTGCCTGGGCCTGTCGAGTTAAGCCACAGTTCAGCCACAATTTCAGGAATCTCGAGTCAAAAACCTCACATTTCGCGGGAAATTATGGCGGAGGGGGCGAGATTTGAACTCGCGGACCCCTTGCGAGGTCTCCAGTTTTCAAGACTGGCACGTTCGGCCGCTCCGTCACCCCTCCAAATCGCCCAAGCCCGTCATGGTCAATAGTCATAGGGTAATTGAGTTCGATGGTCAAGACTCTTCGGTCAAAATCACTGAGCAAGCGACAAATGACCAATTGCGATTGACGTTAAGCTTTGCTGATCCGTTCAAGCCCTCCCATGTATTGGCGCAATACATCCGGTATCGTGACGCTGCCATCAGGTTGCTGGTATTGTTCCATGATGGCCATGAGCGTACGTCCAACGGCAAGTCCGGACCCATTGAGCGTATGGACGAACTCTGATTTCCCATCTTTGCCCTTATATCGAATATTGGCCCGCCTGGCCTGAAATCCTTCAAAATTACTGCAGGAGGAGATTTCCCGAAAGAGGTTCTGAGAAGGAAGCCAGACTTCGATGTCATAGGTCTTCGCCGCGGAGAACCCCATATCCCCGGTGCAGAGAGTGACGACTCGATAATGCAGTCCTAGTCTCTGCAAGATTGCTTCAGCGTGACCGGTCAATTGCTCCAATTCCTCATATGACTGTTCCGGCTTTGTAAACGCGACCAACTCCACTTTGTTGAATTGGTGGAGGCGAATAAGCCCTTTGGTGTCTTTTCCATAGGATCCTGCCTCGCGGCGAAAACAGGGGGTATAGGCCGTATACCTAATCGGGAGAACATTCTCTGCGAGCGTCTCGTTGCGGTGGAGATTGGTCACCGGCACTTCAGCAGTCGGGATCAGGTAATAGTCTTCGTCACGCAGACGAAACAGATCCTCTTCGAACTTCGGTAATTGGCCGGTCGCGGTCATGCTTGGTCGATTCACGAGGAGTGGCGGTATGACCTCTCTGTAGCCGTGCTGTATCGTGTGAAGGTCGAGCATGTAATTAATGAGAGCCCGTTCGAGTCGCGCACCGGCTCCCATCAGAACGGCAAATCGTGCACCGGCGATTTTCGCCGCACGGTCAAAATCCAGAATGCCGAGGGCTTCGCCGAGATCCCAGTGGGTTCTTGGCGTAAATGAAAACTGTTGCGGTTTTCCCCACCGTCTTTCTTCTTTGTTGTCGCTGGAATCTTTTCCAACAGGAACAGAAGCATGCGGAAGATTCGGGATGCGGAGAGCTAGGTCGGTAACTTTTTGTTCAATTGCACGCAATTTTTCTTCTTGGTTTCCGATTTCAGGGAGAAGGCTCCGTATCCCTTGAGCTTTATGCAATTTCTCGGCGTTTTCATCTTTGCGCTCTCGCTTAAGGCGGCCGATTTCGCCGGAAACCTTCTTTATCTCATGGCGGTTCTGGTCGATCTCTATTGTCAGGTTACGACGATCCTCAATTAATTTCCGAAGGTCATCCCATGCAATGTCAGCTCCGCGTAGGCCAAGTTTGACACTCAGGACGTCTAAGTTGTCGCGTAAATAGCGGAGATCATACATAGTCGTGTGTGCTCAGAAAGCGGCTGGAATCTAACATCGAGGTGGGGGTTAGTCAATCGATTGAGCCGTGATATTCCGCATGGCGGGCATGGTTCGTCCCGTTGACAGGAGCGAACAGATCGGTGACCATAGGCCAATGCGCCCGGTGTTGAATCCACCGAATCCGTTTGAATCGAGGCACCGAGATCTCTTGGAGCCTGCTCCCGATGTGCGGCTGCAGATGTATGACGACGCGACCCGTGACATTCTCAGCCGGAACGAGAGTCCCGATCTGCCGTTTCGATGGAGTCTCAATCCCTATCGCGGCTGCTTCCACGCCTGCGCGTATTGCTATGCCAGACCGACGCATGAATATTGGGGATTCGGCGCCGGAACCGACTTCGAATCCAAGATCATCATAAAGAGGGAGGCCTCGGCGCTGCTCCGCCGGACCTTCGAGAAACCATCATGGAAAGGCGAATTGATTCTGTTCTCAGGGAATACGGATTGTTATCAGCCGCTAGAAGCGTCGCTGGAGTTGACACGGGCTTGCCTGGAGGTCTGTGCCGAATATCGGAATCCAGTCGGGATCATCACGAAAGGTGTGTTAGTGCTGCGCGATCTGGATGTGCTGCGTCGGTTGCGTCAGGAGGCTTCGGTTCGTGTGTATTTCAGCATACCCTTTTCAGACGATGACGTCGCCCGCAAGGTCGAACCGCAGGCGCCTTCCAGCCGTAAACGCTTCGAAGCCATGGCGACCTTGGCGAACGCCGGGATTCCCACCGGCATCTCGCTGTCTCCGATCATTCCCGGCCTCAACGATGAAGATGTGCCTGAATTGTTAGCCCGAGCGAAGCAAGCCGGGGCTATGGAGGCGATGGCGACGCTGCTGCGTCTGTCCGGTCCTGTGGAATCAGTCTTTATGGAGCGAATGGCGGCGGCATTTCCAGATCGAATTACCAAGATCCTACATCGAATTCGTGACGTGCGCGGTGGAGCGATCAGCAACGGAGCCTTCTTTGAACGTCACCGAGGTGCAGGCCCCTATTGGGCCATGATCGAACAAATGTTTGAGATCTCCAGACGCAAAGCGGGATTGTCTGCGTTGCGAGACGAAACGATTCCCGCCACCTTTCGGAGGCCGGGCGTCGAACAAACGGCTTTGTTCTGAGGTAGGTCAGAAAAGGAGCGAGGATGAAACATAACCCTGGTTTTCTGAAGTTAGTGAATGAGGCACGAGCGCGGGTCAAGGAATGTACGGTGGCACAGGCGAAGTCCAGGCTCGGTGGGGGCGAGGTCGTACACTTTCTCGATGTCCGAGAGGACCACGAATTTGCGAAGGACCATGCAAAAGGCGCCCGTCATCTGGGCAAAGGGATTATCGAGCGTGATGTGGAAACCTGTATTCCCAATAAAGAGGAGGCCGTCCTATTGTATTGCGGGGGCGGCTATCGATCGGTCTTAGCTGCGGATGCGCTTCAGCGCATGGGCTATACGAATGTGGTCTCGATAGACGGCGGAATCAAAGCCTGGCGGGATGCAGGCTATCCGATGGAAAGTTGAGAGGACCTCGGAAAGTCCGAGGTCCCCTGCACGCCGCATTGCGAATTTAGATCTGCGCGTTCGAGAGGGTTACCTGCTGTTAACTCGATCGAACTCCTTGATGACCTGATCGGTGAGATCGATGGTGTCTTTATTGTAGATCACAATTTTGACCGTTTGCTCGCTGCCCTTATCGACGACCAGAGCAAACCCGGCTTTCTCCGCTACAGTTTTTGTGGCTGAAGAAATTCTCTTCATGTAGTCATCGACTAATTCCTTCTGTTTTCCCTGCAGGTCCTGATTAAATTCCTGCGCGCGTTTTTGATAGTCCTGAACCTTTGTGCGGAATTGAGTCTCTTTTTCTTTCTTTTCGATGTCAGTCATCTTCCCATTTTGTTCTTTGAGCGTCTTCTCCGTGCGGCGCAATTCCTCTTCATCCGCGGCCAATAACTTCTGCCTCGTTGTGACATATTCCTTGAGCGAGTCCAAGGCTTTTTTGCCGGCTTTTGATTTTTCCAAGACGGCCTGAGGATCGACGATGCCCATTTTGAAGGTTTCTGCAGCCTGTGCAGCAGGGAGGGATGCAAGCATCAACATGCCCGCGGCGACCAAGGGAAGGGTCATCCGTCCCAAATCGATTCCCAGTATATGCATAAACACGCTCCTTGTTGATATACGATGCAAATTCTATAGCCGTGCGAGAATAGCCGGGGTATCAGGCTCTGTCAAGCTATCGGATCTCGCGAAGGGAGCATCAGGCTAGACGAAATATCGGCTGGTGTCGAATTTGTACTCGGTATTGTCGATCAAGCGGATGATCTCGTGTCGGAAATCGCCAGTCTCATGTTTTTCGGTCAGATCCACTTCGCGCCCGTGATCGATCGGGTTTCCTTGGGGATCGGTGATGACTTTGACGAATGGTCGTTCGGCTTGCGCCTTGTCTGTAGCCGGTTTGAGCACAACCGCCAGCTCGCTCGTCTCCAACATCACCAGACTGCCGATGGGGATGATCCCGACACAGTTCACGAACAGTTTGAGTAACACCGCATCAAATGATTTGCCCGATTTCGAAAGCATCAGGTTCAACGCTTTCGATGGGGACATCGGTTCGCGGCGGTAGACCCGAGAAGAAGTCATAGCATCGTAGCAGTCAGCGATTGTCACAATTCGACTCGACAGACTTTGCGTCCAGGGAATAGCTAGTTTGGGGTAGCCGGAAAAGTCGTAGTTCATATGGTGTTCAAACGAGGCGGCAGCCATGCGCGCAGGCACATCGCTGAGACCGCGCAGTTTAATGAGGGCCAGCACCCCTTCAGTCGGGTGAGTCCGCATGATTTCCCACTCGTCTTTGGTGAACTCGCCGGGCTTATTGAGAATATCCAAAGAGATCGCACATTTCCCAACATCGTGGAACAACGCCGCCAATCCGAGATCGGCGAGGTCGACTTTTGGATATCCAACGCGATTGGCAAGGGCCATGGACAGCAACGACACATTGACCGAATGGTTATGCGTGTACTGATCGTGACAACGAAGCGTCGTAAGACCGAGGACCGCGGACTCATCGTCTACCATGAGATCGATGATATTCTGGATCGCCCGTTTCGCCTGTTTGAAACTGATGGATCCACCCTCACGGGAGGATCGAGTCAGAGTTCCAACTGATCCGGCCACTTTGGCATAGCCGTTTTTGGCGTTCATTTTCTGTTGTACTCTTGGATCGGGGCTTCCGGCGCCGTCTGAGCTTGCGTCC
>DATDFW010000100.1:0-3004 GCA_036522375.1 Nitrospiraceae bacterium | reverse complement strand
ATGTCCGGTTCATGGGGGATCAATGCCTGGGGCAGGGGCAGGTTCGGATGATACGGAGAGTACGAGTCACTTGGAGTGACTGACCTTCAATCGATATACTAGATGTGTGTCAGTCTGCATCACGCCATCGATCTCATGAATCTTGCTCAACACTAACCGGGTCAAGGCATCTTGGTCCGCCACTTCCACTACCACAATAATATCTGGCTTGCCCCAGCAGGGATCGATGGTCTTGATCTGCTTGATCTCGGACAAGGCCCGGACCACATCACTTGTGCGTCCCGGTAATACATTGATGAGCACATAGGCCCGATCCGACATGATTCTCCCGCCGTCGACTGGAGCGTGAATCGTACAAGGCACCGCAGAAATCTCGTCATGGCCAACGTAGCGGATGCCTGTCGCCTGTGTCAATGCGGCTGAGCCTACAGACGATTTGGGAAGCGTGACGGCAGCTGGCTTGGGCTTTTTCATATTTCACCTCATTTCGGAGCAACAAATACTTCGATCATAAATGATTCGTTCACGCTCGTGAGACTCGTTTCGAGGCCTCGAGGGTTTCCGATACGACCTTCAGGATCATACATAAAACACAAGAGCGCGGTGCAGCGATCACGGGACCGGTACCGTTCAACGTCAATCCTGAGCTGGTCGCCGAGGTCTTTGGCATTGAGACCAGGGCGTGTTTTCTTGATGATCACCGCAAGTCGACCATCGTTCAGCAAGAGCGTCGTTCGTGGAGCCCCGTTTGCATAACTCGGCGTCCATTCATCTGTATCGATGTCGTCGAATTGGATCCGTAGGAGTGCATGCAGAAGATCTTGGGCATCGAACTCATCCTCCACACTGAGCGTAGCTCGATACTCCCCACGGAGACGTAACTGCCGAGCGATGACGTGAAACCGACCACAGAGTGCCTTCACAAGGTCGACAGGGCTCGATCCGCCCTGAAGCCGCAGATGGGAAGACTCCTGATAGAGGGGTGCCCTGACCTGCATGGAAGGACTCGGCTGCAACTGCGAAGGGATGGGAAGCCTTTCTTGCATCTGGGGCGCTATGCTGGAAGAGGGAATTGCATGCATGACGGGTTCCGGTTCATGACATGGTGGCTGCGGTGGCGAGATGGGATCTGCCGAAGCCGCCTGTGCTGGTTCGGGAGTGTGTGGTTGCAGATTCAAAGGCGCCAGAGCAGGCTGAACCACCGGTTGCGGTGGAGGATCGGCCAATACCGGCGCTGATGGCGCTGATGAAATCACCGATGGCTCAAGCAGAGACTGGGATACGCTTGGAGGCTCTGGTTTTCCCGAAGAAGCTGCGGGTACCGGAGCAAGCGGAGGTGGAATTTGTTTCGGCTCTGCGGTGGCTGAGGACACATCAACATTCGTGCTCATCCCAACGGACATGGTGACTGGCGGTGGCATAATCAGTGCTGTTTGCATCATTGTCATTTGGACTGTCGGGATTGATGGAGGCACAACAGCCATCTGCGGACGCATGGGTGTTGGTAAAGTCGGCAATGTTGGTGGAGCTTGAGCAAGAGATGGGCCTCCTTGCAGGTCACGTTTCTTCTGCTCGAGCGTAGCAATAAGAGTCTTGATGAGTGCGAGACTCTGCTGCGTCTCCTCAGGGCTGTCCATGAGAAGTTTGTGATGCCGGTGCTCTTGAAATTCGGCGGACTTCTCGCCAAAAACGCGACGGAGACACTCACGAAATTGCAACTCTGCTCTGGCCCTGGCTGCGTCGAGATAGGGAAAGCCCTCTCGGCCAAGGTCTTCCACCTTCGCAAGGAATTCCTGAAGGCTTCCAATGCCACGAGCAAGCTCTTCTATCGTGACAGCTTTGGACCGCACACGGGACTGTTCTGATGTCTTTGCTCGTGCCATGGAGTGTGGGAAAAGTTTAGCCCAGGCTTCACAACGTGGCAAGAAAACATGGGAAAGCAAGCAGCCCATTGATACCCTATGATGAGACGAATCCAGATCTTAGACTCGAGACAGTAACGCATAGGGAAGTCAGCCAGGTCCTTCAAATCCTCAAAAATAAGTCGTCTCTTATGGTGTGGGAGTGACCCGCACGAATGGCCTCCCTACTCGTCCATTCACTGGATTAATCACTATTGCGTGAAAGGACTTCGTACCGTTCCAGTGAACTGTCTGATTTCATGTCATTGTGAACGCACATGCAGACAGGCAGGTTTCAATCCAATCGGCTGGGCTGGAGCACTCATGCTGAAGCGGGGATCTATGATGTCTCATCAGAACGCCCCCACCACCGTCCATCCACGCAAGCGGATTCACTACAGCCGAGAGCCCGATCGGGTTCAGGCCAAGGCATGCGCGTCCGTGTGACCACTGTGGCCAACGGCGGCGGCGCATCAAAGGGAGGGATCGCTCCAGCCGCCCACACTGATCGCAGAAGGCCTTGCCCGTCGAGGTTCTTCGTAACTGTATCCGCTGTAGGCAAGCGACTACGGCGGATTTTCTGAAAAAGAAGACGTTTGATGCAGGAATCTGCTTAATCACCTACAGTCTCCACACACATCACCATTTAATCCTCTCTCCACGGCTCTCATTTTCAGGGTTTTTGTTCTAAATCTCCATGTCTTGCGAAGGCACGCACATTGCTTAGTTGCGCTCGAAGAGAAACCAATAGGAGTAATCCATATGAACTGGGTGAGAGTCATCGCGGGTGTCCTTGCGCTGTGGTCGAGTGTGGCAGGAGCTGCCACGTTGACATGGAATTCCAACAGTGAACCTGATCTAGCAGGGTATCGCGTTTACCAATGCACTCTCCTACCCTGCACCAAATTGTCTGGCACCCTTCTCGTCACATTGGGAACGGGGACAAGTTTCAATATCGGAACGCCAGCAGTCACTCAATACTATGTCATTACAGCTTTTGATTCGGCCAATAATGAGTCTGGTAGTAGCAACTTCGTGAGCTTCACTCCCGTCGGGTCTTCGCCCCCGACCCAATCTCCGCCCCCGTTGCAGACGTTGACTCT
>DATDFW010000099.1:0-2527 GCA_036522375.1 Nitrospiraceae bacterium | reverse complement strand
ATGACCAGATCGGCCAACGTCTCACCGGTCTGTTCGTCAAAGATGACGGTCCCAACAGGGAGAGCCAGCACCACATCCTCTCCGGTTCTTCCGGAGCAATTGGCTGCGCCACCCTGGCGACCGACTTCCGCTTCGTAGTGTTGTTGGTACCGGAGGTCGAGGAGCGTGGTCATGCGAGGTGACGCTTCAAACACGACATCGCCGCCATGGCCGCCATCGCCACCGTCCGGCCCGCCGCGCGGCACGAATTTTTCTCGTCGAAAACTGCACGCGCCGTCGCCGCCACGGCCGGCCTTGATATGGATACGGACTTCATCGACAAACATTGGCGCACCGCTTCAGCGTGATACCTGCGTAGGTATGACATGCGAGGACCATCCCGGTGCACTCCTACTCACGTCGGGAGCGTTCGCGATCACGGAACTGTGACGAGTAAAGAGGAAAAGAATGTACTATGAAATCGGGGGCGTGGAGTAGACACTGACCTTCTGCCGTCCGCGGCCGCGTTCGAACTTCACGATCCCTGTGATGCGGGCGAAGAGGGTGTGGTCTTTGCCAAGGCCCACGTTGAAGCCGGGAAAGAACTTCGTCCCTCGTTGACGGATGAGGATTGATCCGGCCTTCACGGTCTCTCCACCGTAGACCTTAACCCCAAGATATTGCGGATTGCTATCGCGCCCATTTCTGGTTGATCCGCCGCCTTTATTTGTTGCCATAACTGATCCTCGTTACGCCGTTTCGATCCCTGTAATGCGCAGTTTGGTAAAGCCCTGGCGATGGCCGTTGGTCCGGCGATAGTTCTTTCGTCGTTGTTTCTTGAAGATGGTGATGGAGCGTGTTCGACCCTGACTGATAATCTCGGCCTTGACGCTGGCCCCCTTGACCACCGGCTGTCCGATCTCTATGCCCTTGTCGCTATGAACCAATCGAACATGGCCGAGTTCAATCGTGCCCCCGACTTCGCCGCAAAGAGACTCCACTTGGACCAAGGATCCAGTTTCGACCCGATACTGCTTGCCACCTGTCTCAATGATCGCGTACATAAGTCCTTGTCTCCATTACAGAAGATGACCTTGTAACAGATCGATCTGAAGCCTGTCAAGACGGAAGTACACCTCTCCCGTCAAATCCCACTTCTCTCCGCCGGCAAACCATACCCCTCCTATGGGTTAACCTATCCGGGGGCTATCCCTGGTTTGGATTCTGAGCGTATCTTTGTCCTTCCGTTGTTGGATCATTTTGGGATTGGAGATCTAATGGCTGGCATACCAAACCCTCGTCTCTCCAAATCGAAACGTACTTCATTTGTGCTCCGTCCCTATCGACGCATACCCACCTGGCTTATTCTTTATTATCTCAGTGGAGAAAGTGTGGGGAAGGGTATTATGACAAATCTGTCTCAATCTGGGATGCGTGTCCAAGGTGAGCATGCGGTAGAGCCAGGTCTCCATTTGGGACTGCGCCTCACGCTTGAGGATAGTGGCATGACGATCGAGGTTGAACGAGCAACGGTCCGATGGGTCGATGGGTATGATTTTGGGCTGGATCTCGTCCGATTCAGTCCGGATGCGGCGATGCACATCGCCCGCTTAGTGAGCCGGCACATTCGTGCCCCTCAGATACCTCAGTGAAAGACAGATTTTTGAGTTATTCTAACCTGTGGGCGATGTCACGCCCATTTGCTTGACGCTTCTTCCAACCCGCTGCTATATTCCGATTTTGATGATCGATGGTTCACCTACTCGTCTTTATTGTCTATGCTTGAACCACAAGGAAAAATTTGGATGGACGGCTCATTCGTCAATTGGGCGGACGCGCATGTCCATGTGATGACCCATTCGCTCCATTATGGACTGGCTGCCTTCGAGGGGATTCGTTGTTACAAGGGAAAGTCCGGCTCCGCGATTTTTCGGTTGCAAGAGCATGTCGATCGGTTGTTCGATTCCACCCATATCGGCATGATGAAGATGCCCTTCGACAAGAAGCAGGTTGCAGAGGCCATCGTTGAGACAGTTAGGGTGAATAAGCTGGATGCCTGCTATATTCGGCCGCTCGTCTATATTGGGCATGGAGCGATGGGGGTCTACCCAGGCGATAACCCAATTAAATTGGCCATCGCGGCTTGGACTTGGGGTGCCTACCTCGGGGAGGATGCATTGGCGAATGGCATGCGAGCCCGCGTCTCTTCGTTTGCTCGACATCACGTCAATGTTTCAATGACAAGAGGGAAGATTTCCGGATACTATGTGAACTCGATTCTCGCGAAACGGGAAGCGAAGGCAGACGGGTACGATGAAGCGATTTTGCTCGATACCGAGGGGTATGTGTCCGAAGGGACCGGGGAGAATATCTTCATCGTGCGTAAAGGACAGATCAAGACTACGCCTCTCACCTCGATCCTCGACGGCATTACCAGAAGCTCAGTCATCGATTTGGCCAGAGAACAGCGTCTATCTGTGGTGGAGGAGCGCTTCACACGCGATGACATGTATATCGCCGATGAAGTGTTTGTGACTGGCACTGCTGC
>DATDFW010000098.1:0-9458 GCA_036522375.1 Nitrospiraceae bacterium | reverse complement strand
ACGATCCATCATGAACTGCTGACCTTGCAACAGGACCTGAGTCTTCGCGCAGCTGCCATCGAACGGCTCCCTCTCGCCCGGGGATCACCGATGATTGGGAGATCGCTCGCTGAGGTGGCCCTGCCCGCGTCGGTTCGTCTTGTCACTGTCCTTCGTGGCCCATTTCTCGTACCACCTGACCACACCCTTGTCCTTCACGTTGACGATATCCTGGTAATGATCGGGCTGCAAGAAGATCTCGCACAGGTAGCCTCAGAGTTCACACAAAGTCGAAGTACGACGCTGGCGTAAAGCAGCGCAGCAACCCCACTTCTCTACCGAGTGAACCAATCATGGGGACACAGTGGGCTTCACCGCCTTTCTTGATGTAGAATGCCGTCAGGAGGAGGCAGGTATCGAATGTTGCGTATACGACAGCTCCTCATTTGCCTTGTGTGTCTGGCCTGGCTCGATATTCACTTGGCTGGCGCCGCTGAGTCCGCGTCAAAGCCTGGCGACCTGCCAGGTCTTCGCCTCCTCGATGAGATACAAACGGTCATCACGGATCTAGCCGAATCGGCTAAACCCTCTGTGGTCAATCTCGCACCACTTACCGCAGCAGGACGAGGCCGCGAATTGCCTCAAGAACGGGTTCCCAATGCTCCAGGCTCTGGATCCGGTGTAGTGATCGATTCAGACGGGCATATCATCACCAACAGTCATGTCATCGGCGACGCGACAGAAATTGAGGTCAGATTTTCCGATAAATCCAAGCTGATCGCACAAGTCGTTGGGAAAGATGTGGATACTGACTTGGCCCTGCTCAAGGTCACGACCGACCATCCCCTCTCCAGCGCAAAATTTGGAGACTCATCAACCGTGCGTGTCGGCCAATGGGTCCTCGCCGTTGGGAGTCCCTTTGGACTTGATCGGACCGTCACGCTGGGTGTCATCAGCGGGATCGGCAGAGAAAACATCAATCTTTCGCGGTATGAAAATTTTATACAGACGGATGCGTCGATTAATCCGGGAAACTCAGGTGGCCCACTCTTCAATCTGCGCGGCGAAATCATCGGCATCAATACCGCCATCATAAACTTTGCCCAAGGGATCGGGTTCGCGATTCCCTCCAATATGGCCAAGCAAGTGATGGAGCAGTTGCTGACTCAGGGACGTGTCACACGAGGCTGGCTGGGTGTCAGCATACAATCGCTTACGACGGAGCTGGCACGCAAGTTCGGCGTCAAGGAAGGCGAAGGCGTGCTGGTGAATGAAGTGTTTGATAAGGACCCAGCTGCCGCAGCCGGTATCAAACCTGGTGACATCCTAACCCATATCGACGGCGTCCTGATCGACACGCCGAGTCGGCTCTCTCGCGTCGTGGCAGGATTGCTCCCAGGCGCGAGAACGAAGGTCGAGATTATTCGCGATCAACAACGCATCGTACTGGATGTCGCACTGATTGAACGACGCGACCGCACCGTGACCGCCTCACTTCCGCAGGCACGCCCTGAAGCGAAGGAAATCAAGCTAGGCATTGAGGTACAGGCCCTGACACCTGGTCTGGCCGATCAATTCAAGCTACAGGATAACCGGGGCGTCCTCATCACCAAGGTAGACCCCGGCGGCATTGCCCAAAATGAAGGATTGCAGGAAGGAGATCTCATCAAAGAAGTGAACCGTATTGCTGTGGGATCGGTCGAGGAATTTAACGGCGCGATCTCCAAGGTCAGACCTGGAGAGACTGTTCTCTTTCGTGTGCTGCGAGAAAGTCGCGCGTTCTTCGTGGTGCTCAAATCGAACGGCTCCTGATCGATCAATGTGCTGCCGAATGAGTTTCGACTTTCTGTGTCTCGATGATTCGAGCCGCAAGTTCACGAGGCACTTCTTCGTACCGCGAAAATTCCATCGTATAACTCCCCTGTCCTGCTGTTAAGGAATTCAACGCCGTGGCATAGGAGAGGACTTCCGCCAAAGGAACAAGAGCTGTGATCTGCTCCGTGTGGTCCTTTGCCTCCACATGGAGAATCCGCCCTCGGCGCGCATTCAAGTCCCCGATGACGCCCCCCATGTAATCCACCGGCGCCTCCACTTCCACCGTCATGATTGGCTCCAGTAGGACGGGATGGGCCGTCTCTAACGCCTTCTTGAACCCCATCGATGCCGCAATCTTGAACGCCATTTCTGATGAATCGACTGCATGGTACGACCCATCATACACGGTAACCCGGCAATCCACGACGGGAAACCCCGCCAAGTTCCCATGGTGCATGGCTTCGACTACGCCCTTTTCAACCGCCGGAATGAAGTTTCGTGGGATAACTCCACCTACGACCTTGTTCTCAAATTTAAATCCTTCTCCGCGCGACAGGGGTGCGAGCTCCAGCCAGCAATCACCGTACTGGCCATGCCCTCCGGTTTGCTTTTTGTACTTCCCCTGCGCCTGTGTCGTGGTGCGAATGGTTTCTCGGTACGGAATCTTCGGCATATGAAGCACTACTTCCGCACCGAATTTCCGCCGCAGTTTTTCGAGCGCGAGATCGATGTGCAGCTGGCCCATTCCGCTCAGCACCATTTCCTTGGTATCGGCATGTCGCGAAAACTCGAGCGTGGGATCTTCTTCTATTAGCTTATGCAGGCCGAGACTAATTTTCTCGATATCGGCTGTGGATTTCGGCTCGATCGCAAAAGACAACACAGGCCGAGGCAGCACCGGCCTCGGATAACAGATTGGAGCATTGTCGTCACACAGTGTGTCACCGGTCTGTGTATCTTTGAGTTTCCCGATTGCCACGATCTCGCCGGCTCCTGCCGAAGGCACGAGTGTAAGTTTTTTCCCCAATACCGTATAGAGATGTCCGCTTTTCTCTTTACTTTTCCGAGAACTGTTAAAGACCGTCGAGTCTGCCTGAAGGACTCCCGAAAAGACCCGCAGATACGACAACCGGCCAACAAACGGATCAATCAGCGTCTTGAACACCATGCCGGAAAATGGTTCCTCTTGAACAGCACGTCGGCTCTCCGTCTCTCCCGTATCCGGATGCAGACCTTCCAGTGGCATTCTCGCCGCCCGATCCATCGGTGATGGCAAGAAATCGACGATCGCATTCAGGACTGGAACGATCCCGATATTCTTGAGCGCGGAACCGCTGTACAGCGGGACAATTGTGCCGGCCTGAATGCCAAGACGAAGTTCGTTGCCGAGATCTTCCGGGGTCAACTCCCCGACCGCGAGATACTGCTCTAACAATCGATCATCATGCTCAGCCACTGCCTCCTGAATACTCTTCCGCGCATCCCCAACGACCGTACTCGCGTTTCCAGGTATCGGCGTCTGCTGAACCGTGGAACTCTCCGTGCGGGAAGTGATGACGGCCTGTTGAAGGAGATCCAGTACCCCCTCAAGCTGAACACCATTTCGGAATGGCAACGACATCGGCAATGGTGTGATTCCAAGATCGCGCTGGCACATCATGACAACCTCGTCAAGGGAGGTACCGTTGTTATCCAATTCGTTGAGAAACACAAGGCATGGCAAGCCGAGTGCTTTGACTCGAGACCAGGCTCTGATGAATTCGCTCCTGATCCCCAATGAGGCACGCACCACGAGGATCACGGCATCCGCTGCCCGGAGCGTCACAATGGTTTCTCCGAGCAAACTGAGTGCTCCCGGCGGATCGATAAGATTGATGGTGGTGTGATTCCAGGAACAACGGAGAAGACTCGTACTGACAGAACTGCGGCGGTGTACTTCTTCCGGCTCAAAGTCCGAGGCGGTTGTACCTTGTGCGATCGATCCCAGATGCGGAACAGCGCCGGAAGCAAAGAGCATGGCTTCAGCCAGCGAGGTTTTCCCGGCACCGGCACTGGAAATCATGGCCACATTTCTGAGTGACTTCGCGCGTTGTTCGTTCATGGGGCCCTCCTCATGAAACCGAAAGATGGTTCCCATCCTCCGGATATAATGGCCTGCTTACATTGCAACTCTCCCTTCGGTCATGCGTCAGAATCCTGGCTCGTGAGCCATCCCTGATCGGCAAAGCTAATATAGCGTCCATCGCCGACAACGAGATGGTCAAGCACCCGAATGCCGAGTACTTCTCCTGCCGACACCAATCTCGCCGTCAGAACACGGTCTTCCTGGCTCGGCGTTGGGTCTCCGCTGGGATGGTTATGCAAGAAGATAACTGCCGCAGCGGATTCTCGCACCGCGAAGGTGAAGACTTCGCGAGGATGGACAATACTGAGTGTCAAGCTGCCTTCGGATACTGTCGCATCACGCATAATGGCATGTTTGGCATCCAGTAAAATGACTTTGAAGACCTCGTGACGCAATTCGCGCAAGGTCGGATGATAATGGGTGAACAGCTCTTGGCTGGATGTGATCTTTGTTCCTTTGGTCAGCGGACCAGCAAGAGCCCGCTTTCCCAATTCAAGGGCTGCTTTCAATTGAGCGGCTTTTGCTTCTCCCACACCTGGAACCGCGCAGAGTTCTCCGATCCCACATTGTGCAAGTCCCGTTATCCCTCCGAATCGATCCAGGACATCCATCCCTACTTGCACAGCTGAAGAGCCGTGACGACCTACGCGAAGGAGAATGGCGAGGAGTTGAGCATTGGTCAGCGTCTGTGGACCCTGGCTCAGCAGTCGTTCGCGCGGCCGCTCTGTCTCAGGCCACTGTGCAATGCTTTGCCCTCCTTTCTTACCGGCCATTTCATTCTTTCTGCACAAAAAGTGACACTCTGAACGTTTTGGTACTAGAGCTTTCCCTCTTGACGCCACCTGCTAACAAATACGTACCCTCTAAACTGTTGAAATTACGTATAGCACTTAATTGGTGCGGTACTTGCTTCGAAGTGCCGCAGCAGTACATAGCCACCCTGGGAGGATTCAATGGAATGTCCGAAGTGCAAAGGCCTCATGATGCTTGAACGATTCTCAGACTTCTTCTTAATTTTCTATGCCTGGAAGTGTATCAACTGCGGAGCAATCATCGATCGCACCATTTCGAATAATCGGCGGAAGAGCTTGGCCGCTCGAAAACCACAGGCAGTGGCGACCCCATAGAATAATTGCGGATGGTTGAAACATCGCTTACGACTTCCACCCTCGAATCACCAGGCGCATTATAGGCACAAGCTTGGAAGTCGTCAAAACACTTCCATTCCTTTCTTTCCGTCCCTCCTGACTCATACATCAGTGCCTTCTTACCGTTCATACCTCGCTTGATCACAGTCATCTTGACCCCTTCAAAAACGCTATGTTACATTCATCAGCTCCGAGAATGTCTCTCACCTGAAAGTATGCGCGTTATTGCCGGGTCTCACCGAGGTCGCCGCCTAAGCGGGCCAGAAGGGACAGCGCTGCGTCCCACCTCAGACAAAGTACGCCAGGCCATTTTTTCAATTCTTGGAGCCCAAGTATTTGGAGGTCGCTTTCTTGATTTGTATGCAGGGACGGGAGCTGTCGGAATCGAAGCCCTGAGCCGAGGAGCCACATCTGTCACATTTGTCGAGTCAGATCCGACGGCTGTGCAGCTGTTACAGAAAAATCTACGGGCCTGTCGGCTCCTTGACCGAGTTCAAATTCGGATAGAAGAGACCGCCGCATTCCTCGATCAGAAAGACCGCTGGGATGGCCCCTACGACGTACTCTTTGCTGATCCGCCCTATGCGGCGTTGGATGAATTCGAAGTGATTACCCATGCCTGGAGACCAGGACTGTTGTCGGAGCGAGCCGTTGTCATGATCGAACAAGACACTCGCACTGAATTGCCTACCTCGATTGAACATGCCTCGCTTGTGCGGCGATACGTCTATGGCGATACAGCGCTCTATTTATACGGTTTCTCCACATCGGAGTCGACCGCATTATGAAGATAGGTATCTATCCGGGAACGTTTGACCCTATTACTCACGGACACACCGACATTATCACCAGAAGCTTGCGAGTCTTTGATAAAGTGGTCGTGGCCGTCGCACCTAATCCGTCCAAGCACCCACTGTTCACGCTCACCGAACGGCTGGAGATGATCCGCATCGTGATGGAGAAGATGACACAGGTCGAAGTGACCCATTTCGATGGCCTGCTTGTGGACTATGTTCAGCGATACGGCGGTCATGCGATCATCCGTGGCCTGCGGGCGATTTCGGATTTTGAACATGAATTTCAGATGGCCCTGATGAATCGTAAAATCGCCAAGCAGGTTGAGACGGTGTTTCTCATGCCCAGCGAAGAACACTCCTATTTATCGTCGACCATCATCAAAGACGTGGCCAATCACGGCGGGTCCCTCACGGAATTTCTGCACCCCGAGGTTGCGCGCCAACTGCAGGAACGTATCAGGAGTTTGAAAATATGAAGCTTGCTGCACGGGCGGGACGCATTACCCCTTCCCCCACTTTAGCCATGGCCGCAACTGCAAAAGCCATGGCGGCACGCGGTATCGACGTGGCCGATTTCTCATCCGGAGAACCGGACTTTGAGACACCGGAACCGGTCAAAGCCGCAGCGGAAGCCGCAATTCGTGCCGGGTTTACAAAGTATACGCCCTCGTCCGGCATCGATGAACTGCGTCAAGCGATTATCGACAAGCTTCTGGCGGAACAAGGACTCCGGTACGAGAAATCTCAAGTGCTGGTCTCCTGTGGCGCCAAACATTCACTCTATAACCTTGCCGAGGCCTTTCTCGAAGCGGGCGACGAACTTGTCATTCCTGTTCCCTACTGGGTCTCCTATGCAGACCAAACGTTGTTGAACGACGCCACCCCGATTTTCTTGCCGACCCGCGAGGAGGACGGATATGCTATTGATGCCCACGAGCTGGAACGGCTTATCACGCCGCGTACGAAGGCGATCATCCTCAATAGCCCCTGCAATCCTACCGGAGCGACCTACGATCGGATGACGCTCGAACGCCTTGCCGAATTGGCGCTCCGTCGAGATCTCCTCCTGATTTCGGATGAAATTTACGAAAAGGTTCTCTACGACGGGGCCATACATACCAGCATCGCTTCGCTCGGACCAGAAGTTGCCGCCCATACCGTCGTCATCAATGGCGTGTCGAAAGCCTACGCCATGACCGGTTGGCGAATCGGCTATGCTGCCGGCCCGAAAGACCTGCTCACCGCCATGGCAAACATTCAAAGCCAGAGTACGTCCAACCCCTGTTCAATTTCCCAAAAGGCTGCCGTTATAGCCCTGCGCGAAGGTGATGCATTTACGAAAACGATGGTCGAAGAATTCGATCGGAGACGGCGCGTCATGGTCGAACGCTTGAATGCGATGCCGGGGGTTCGCTGTCGAATGCCGACGGGAGCATTTTACGCATTCCCCAATGTGAGTGGGCTGCTTGGCCGGCGGAGCCCGCACGGAACAATCGCCACGCCGACCGACCTTGCAAACTACCTCTTGCAAGCATTTCAGGTTGCGGTGGTTCCCGGTGAGCCGTTTGGAAGCAACCAGCACATTCGACTGTCATATGCGACCAGCATGGAGACGATCGTACGGGGAATGGATCGCCTCGATGCGGCTTTCAAACAGCTTACCTAGCGGGCTGTGGAAAACTCTGTTGCGTGCGAGACCGCGAGAAAAGCGAATCCGCGACCTTCGAATCGCGGCTGTCGCGCTAGTCGTGCCCGTCTCGCGCTTGGGAGGCTGACTTTTTCAGCACCCTGCTAGCAGGAGGAGACAATACGTGCCAATCTACGAATATCAGTGTGACGCCTGTGCGCATAAGTTTGAAGTCAAACAAAGCATGAAGGACGATCCCCTCACCGCTTGCCCGCGATGCGGAAAGCAAGTACGGCGACTCATTTCATCTCCTGCGATCATGTTCAAAGGAAGCGGCTGGTACGTAACGGACTACTCCGACAAGTTGAAGCCAACTGCTGGCGATGAAGCACCCGCATCCATGGCCGAGGAGAAGAAAGAAGCAGCACCAAGCACCTCAGACCAGACACCGGCTACGGCGCCTTCGACCCCGCCCTCTCCCCCGGCGTCCGCTCCTGCAAGCACCGCATCAAGCGCGGCTGCGAGTACCTCACCCTCCACCACGACCGCGCCGTCGTCTTCCACGACCAAATAGACGGGAAAGACACATGCACACTAGCGTGTCCGTGTGGCCTTAGCTGGCGCTTTCTTCTTGGCCGAGGCCGTCTGCTTGACGTTGGCGGATGGCTTGACAGCGCTCGCCTTCGGCGTTGCAGCTTTGGCAGACTTCAACAGCCGCTCCTGTGCCGCCGACAAGCTGTTCTGCAAACCATTGATCATGGTCGACTTATCGCGATTGGCCCGGGTGAGATCGTCTACTTGCGCCTGCAGATCGTCTTTCACCTTCGAAAAGGAAGCTAGCTGATTCTGCAGCTGGGTTTTTTCCATCGTCACCATCTGGAGCTCGGAGCGCAGTTGTTCTATCTGTGTTTGTAGTGCCGGAGGCCAATAATCGCACCCCGACAGACTGATCGAAGAGATCGCTATAACGGCAACCGCAATGAGGTGACGCGCCATCACTTTTTGAGTCATCAATGTTCTCCTTTTCATCGGAAGAGAATAATCGACTTCATCGACTCTGACTCTGTGGGTCGAGCAACAGGCCGTGATCGGCCAACTGTGCGCCAATGAGACTTCGCTCGATTGATCCATCGCGAATAATTCGGATCGGACCTCGAACGTCAATGACAGTGGACGCTGGCCCGCCGGGAGTCGGCCCCGCATCAATGATCAAACTCAGCTCGTCTCCAAGATTGTCCTGAACTTCTTCGGCTGTCCTGGGCGGCGGCATGCCTTCACGATTCGCACTGGTGCCGGTCACCGGCCCGACTCGACGCAAGAGATCTACCAGCGGCTGCCAGGCGCTAAAGCGAATGCCGACGGAGCCGGTTCCGGCGGTCACCGCATCGGAGAGTCCGCGCGCTGCGGCAAAAACAATGGTGAGAGGTCCTGGCCAGAAGGCGTTGATCAATACGTCTGCTGCACGGGGAACGCTTCGAACGAACGGCTCCATGTGAACCTTGTCTCCAATCAACACGAGAATCGGTTTTCCTTGAGACCGGCCTTTGATCTTCCACAATTTGGCGAGCGCCTGCTCATCAAACGGAGCCACGGCAAGTCCGTAGAAACTTTCTGTCGGCAGGGCAATTAGCCCGCTTTCTCCGAGCACGCGACGCACCAGATCCGCCAGTACGGGCACGGGGGAAGCTGCATAGTCCTCGATCATAGCCATAACAAGAACTATTTGTCCCCTGCCGCATTACGTGTGGTGTGAAAGCGCACGGTGCGCAATATCCGTTCGATAGTGAGAACCTTCAAATGCGATCGATCGGGTTAGACGATAGGCTTTCTCTTGTGCATCTGCCAGAGTTTTTCCACGCCCTGTAATTCCCAGTACCCGGCCGCCGGCCGTCACCACCTCCGTACCGATTCGTCTTGTCCCTGCATGAAACACCATCGTCCCTTCATCAGTCGTCGTCGGCAATCCT
>DATDFW010000097.1:0-8004 GCA_036522375.1 Nitrospiraceae bacterium | reverse complement strand
GGCTGTGTATCCCGTCGATAGTGGAGGTAATCCTTGACCACCCTCTCTATCTCGGATCGTACCCCTTGCCTTAATTGAATCCAGACCCCCACGACGATGCCACGAGGCAACAAGGCACGGCGATACTCGAACTTCACCTGGGCTGCTTCCACATCCACAATCTTGCCTTTCATGTTCACCATGCGAACGGCCTTCACTGAATCCTTCATTTCACCGAGCTTGGTCCCGGCATTCATCACCACACAGCCGGCGACAGTGCCGGGAATGCCCGCCGCCCACTCCAATCCCGCAAGGGAATGACGGATGGCATATCCAATCAATGTCGGCATCCCGACGCCTCCTTCGGCATAGAGAACGGATCCGGGCTTTTCCGTGATCTCTCGCAACCGCAACAGACTCATGACGATCCCGCGGATCCCCCCATCCCGTACCAATAAATTTGTACCACCCAAGACGAATAACGGAATCTTGCGTGAGCGGGCCTGCCGGACCACCAAACAGACATCTTCAATATCAGCCGGCTCAACCAAGACATCCGCCGGCCCTCCAATCTTGAATGACGTGTGTTCTCGCAACGGCACATGGAAAGACATCGATCCCCGAAGACCCGCCAGAGCAGCCCGCACATCTGCCTCCGTGAATGGGACATGAGCATTCGCAACCGTCGTGACATATCGAGGACCTCGCTTCATGGCATCATGCGATGGGTCTCAATCTGGCCAACAACCCAAGTCCCGTCTTCCAAATATCCCCCGCCCCTAATGTGATAACGAGGTCCCCAGATTTCAGATGGGGCAATACCTGATCCACCAACTTGTCCTTTTGTTCCACAAAGGTCACAGCTGGATGGCCTGCCGCACGGACAACGTCGGCCAACTTGGCACCTGACACTCCCGGAATCGGCTGCTCCCCTGCCGCATAGATCTCCGCCAAGAACAGCACATCCGATTGGTCAAACGCCTTCGCAAAATCCTCCAACAAGTCTCGCGTTCTCGTATAGCGATGCGGCTGAAAGAGCACCACCAACCGCCTGTCCCCCCACCCATGCTTCGCCGCGGCGAGCGTCGCCTTGATCTCAGTCGGATGATGCCCGTAATCGTCCACGAACATGATCCCGCTGGCTTCACCTCGCAGATGAAAGCGACGCTCCACGCCGCTATACGCTGCCAGTGCTTTCCTGATGAGGTCCACCGGCACATCCAATTCGATGCCGATCGCAATCGCCACAAGGGCATTGGAGACATTGTGTCGTCCGGGCACGGCGAGACGGAATGGGCCCAAACTGCGTCCGCGGTACTGCGCACGAAACTCGGCGCCCCATTGGTTCAAGTTGATCTCTGTCGCAAAGAAGTCCGGCGTGACACCCTCGCGCTCACTGAGCCCATAGGTCTGATAGCGCTTCACGATGTTGGGAAAGAGCGCCCTGAGCCGATCATCATCGGCACACAACACCGCCAATCCATAGAAAGGCACCTTATTAATAAACTCAAGAAAGCACTCGTTGATGCGCTCCATACTGCCGTAGTGATCGAGATGTTCCCGATCGAGATTCGTGACCGCGACAACAGTCGGAGACAGACGAAGAAACGACCCATCGCTCTCATCGGCTTCCGCCACGAGGAGCTCGCCGCGGCCAAGGCGAGCATGGCTCCCCAGCGCATTCACTTTGCCCCCGATCACCATCGTCGGGTCCAGCCCACCCTGCGCCAGCACATTGGCTACCATCGACGTTGTCGTGGTTTTTCCGTGAGCACCGGCTATGGCAATCCCAAATTTCAGTCTCATCAGTTCTGCGAGCATTTCAGCCCGAGGAATGACGGGAATCTGCTTCGCTTTGGCCGCCATGACCTCGGGGTTCTGTGGCGACACTGCAGAGGAGATAACCACCACTTGGGCCTCCCCCACATTCGACTCCTGATGGCCGACAAAGACGCGCCCGCCGAGTTCTTCCAGTCTCCGTGTCGTATCGGAGGCCTGCAGATCCGAGCCCGTCACTTTGTACCCCATCGTCAACAGCACCTCTGCGATCCCGCTCATCCCCGATCCCCCGATCCCGACTAAGTGGATCTGTTGCGTCTTGCGAAACATCGTCGTGCGCCTTACTCCACCCTTCGGTGGATACGACTGCTGTCCCTGTCCCCGTTGCCAAATGTCATTAGACTCCTGCCGCTCCGACAGAGTGGTTGACATCATGATGGCCTCCCATGAGTAGGTAGCATTCGCGGACGATCACCTCGGCCGCATTAATGCGCCTCATCGACAGACTCGCCGCCCCCATGATTCGCAATCGCTCAGGATCTCGAAGAATTGTCGTCACCGTTCGAGCCAACAGAGGACCCGTAAGTGCAGATTGCGGAAGCAACACTGCGGCCCCAGCAGATTCCATCACCTTGGCATTCTGCGTCTGGTGGTCGTAGATGGCAGACGGTAGCGGAATGAGGATCGCCGGCTTCCCGCATGCTGTGAGTTCGGCCACAGTCATGGCCCCGGCTCTCGCAACCACCAGATCCGCCTGCCGCAAGGCCTCAGGCATGTCATAGAGAAACGAGACGACATGTGACTCGATCTCGGCACGACGATAGGCCTCCGCCACCTGCGTATGGTCGGACTGGCCGGTCTGATGGGTCACCGTGAGATGTGGCAATTGCGTCTTCAGTTCTGGCAACGCCTCCATCATCGCTGCATTGATTGCCTTTGCCCCCTGACTCCCGCCGAAAATCAATAGATGGAAAGGTCCCGACTTCTCCTGCCTCTCCTGAATACGTTCCAGAAACGCTTTGCGAATCGGAGTTCCCACCACACGTACCTTAGAGCGATCAAACTCATGAGCCGCCGACTCGAATCCGAGAAAGACTCGTTGCGCCAACAGCCCCACTGCCTTATTGGCCATGCCGGGATTCGCGTTCGGTTCGAGAATCACGCGCAACACCCCGGTCAACGCTGCAGCGAGCACCATCATCGGACTGGTATAGCCGCCGACTCCAATGACCAGATCCGCCCGTCTCGTTCGCAGGATCCTCAGGCACTGCCATAAACTAACCGGCAGCGCACACAAGCCTCTCATCGCCCCCAACAGCCCCTTGCCCATCACTGGCTTGGCACTGATCAAAGCCAGGTCGAATCCCTCATGCGCCAGCACGTTCGATTCCATCCCACGTGCCGTCCCGACAAAGAGCACCGTGGTTCTGGAATCGCACCGGAGGAACTCTCGCGCCAACGCCACAGCCGGATAGAGATGACCACCGGTTCCTCCTGCTGCAATGACAATCGTCATTCGTGATCCGATCCACCGCGTCCACCTCGAGACCCGCCGGCATGCCGGTCGCGAGAAATACTGAGCAAGATCCCCACTCCAATCAGGCTGACCACTAGCGACGACCCTCCGTAGCTGACGAATGGTAAGGTGAGCCCTTTCGTCGGCAAGAGCCCTGTGACCACTGCCGCATTCACCAACGCCTGGCCGCCTATCAACAATGTGATGCCCATGCCCAGATAACGGCCAAACGGCATTCGAGCACGCGCAGCGATCTGAAACCCCCTCCACACAAAGAATGCAAACAGCAGGATTACGCTGGCGGTCCCGATAAGCCCCAGTTCTTCGCCGACCAGCGCCAGGACAAAATCGGTGTGCGCTTCCGGGAGAAAGTAGAGCTTCTGTTTGCCCTCGCCCAATCCCACGCCGAACGGACCGCCGCTGCCGAAGGCCAAGAAGGATTGTGTGATTTGAAATCCGGCGTCCGACGCATCCTTCCATGGGGCAAGAAACGTCATGAGACGCTGGCGTCGATAACTGGAGCCAAGAACCAGCACGAGTACGACAGGAATGGCGCAGAGGCCTAAGGCCAACAGATGGGATACGCGCGCACCAGCGAGAAAACACATCCCGACCGTGACCAGTCCTAGCACTACCACAGTCCCAAGATCCGGCTCGAGCAGCACCAGTCCGCTCAGCAGTCCAATCACAATCAAAGCCGGCAACAGACCATCGCGAAACAATGTGATCTTGTCCCCTTTTTTGGTCAGATACGCCGCCATATAAATGACCGCCACGAGCTTGACCATTTCTGCCGGCTGAACCGAAAGAGGGCCCAGACGCAACCATCGCCGCGCACCTTTCGCCGCCACACCAAGCGACGGCATCAACACCATCACGAGTACTACCAAGATGCAGATCAACAACGGGATAGAGAACCTCTTCCAAAACGTGTAATCGATGCGCGAGGTGACGTGCATCAACAGAAAGCCGAACGCGAGCCAGGCGATTTGTCGCTTCAGAAAAAATCCAGGATCCTGAAATCGATTGCCCGCCACGATGGCGCTCGCGCTGAACACCATGACAAGTCCCACCAACGCCAGGACCATGGTGACCGCCAGCAGCGAATGGTCCGCCGCCACCCGCTTCGTGCCCGGTCGTTGGCTGGTCTGGGACCATGGGAGCGCCAGAGTCCCCGCTGATCGATGCGCCATTGCTCAGAACCACTCCTCCCTCGCCTTGCACGTCAGGCCGGTAAGGCATGAACCAATGCCTTGAATTGACGACCACGGTCTTGATAGTCCGCAAACATGTCGAAACTGGCACAGGCCGGGGACAAAAACACGACGTCACCCGGCGATGCCCCCTGCGCCGCAAGATCCACGGCGCCCCGCAAGGTGGCCGCCTCGGTCATCGTGGCGGCACCCTCCCAAGCCTGTCGCAAGAGCGGCGCTGCCTCTCCGATCAGAATGACTCGCGTGACCCGCCGGCGGACCGCCTGGGCGAGTCGGGCAAAGTCGCCGCCCTTATCCCGCCCGCCGGCGATGAGCCAAATCGGTTGATCGATACTCTCCAGGGCTTTGAGCGTGGCATCCACATTGGTACCCTTCGAGTCGTTCACATATCGAACTCCTCGACGCTCGCGGACGATCTCCAGGGCATGCTCAAGCCCGGGAAACGTCGCGAGGACCCGGCGGATCGCGTCGACAGAGCATCCACACAGTAGGGCATAGCTCGCGGCTGCCATGACATTGCCCACGTTGTGGTTGCCGATGATACGTATCTCGCTTCGTCGACAAATCTCTTGCCGGACACCAGTGACCGTCGTCACAATCCTGTCGCCTTCGAGGTAAGTTCCCCCAGCTAGATCCGCACCGATTATTGACGCCGTCGTAAACCCCAATCGTTTCGCGCGGACACGATGGCGCAGCGCGGCCACACGATCATCGTAGAGGTTGAACAGGGCGAAATCCGATGCGGTTTGATTCTCAAAGATCCGCTGCTTCGCCGCGACGTATTCGTCCAGCGACGCATAACGATCCTGGTGATCAACCGTGATATTGAGCAAGGCGGCGATCCGGGGATGGAACCGGTCGATCGTTTCAAGCTGAAAACTGGAGACCTCCACAACGAGGTAGTCGTACGGAGTCGGCTTCCCTGCCTGGCCGGCACGAAGGTCTTCCAGCGCCGCGTCGCTCAAGGCAGTGCCCAAATTGCCGCCGACAAACGCCCGCTGGCCGCTTTCGACAAGAATCTTGCCGATCAATGTCACTGTGGTGCTCTTGCCGTTGGTACCGGTAATAGCAAGGAGCGGGCTTCTGAGAAATTGCGAGGCCAACTCCAATTCGCCGATCACCTTCACGCCACGACGACGTGCTGCCTCGATCGAAGCGAGCCGATAGGGCACACCGGGGCTGATTACCACCAGATCCGCCTCGTCGAGCGACGATTCATACTGGTTCCCGACAGTCACGTCGACGTGATCGCGATCGATGGCAGCGAGCACCTCCGTCAGTTCCGTCGATTCCTTCCTGTCGGCCACTGTGACTCGTGCTCCCGCCGCCTGAAGCAACCGGCTAGCCGCCACACCGCTTCTGGCAAGTCCCATGACCGTCACACGTGCCCCCGCAAGTTCCACTATTGCTTCTCCTACCATGACATCACCGAAGCTTTAAGGTACTCAGACTCAACAGGGCCAATAGGATGGCGATGATCCACAAGCGCACGACGACCTTGGGCTCCTCCCATCCTTTCATCTCAAAGTGATGATGGATGGGCGCCATGAGAAAAATACGCTTCCCGCGCGACTTGAACGAGATCACCTGAAAAATGACTGAGACTGCCTCGATCACGAATACTCCGCCGACCATAAGCAGTAGCAGCTCGTGCTTGCTGATCACCGCGACCGTGCCCAACGCCGCTCCCAGGGGAAGTGAGCCCACATCCCCCATAAACACGGAAGCCGGATAGGTGTTGAACCACAGAAATCCCAGACTCGCTCCCAGAATGGCTGCGGTGAATACCGCTAGTTCACCCGCACCTTCAATGTGCTGGATGAGCAGATAGTCCGACATGAGTCGATGACCGGTGACATAGGCCACAATTGTATAGGCCAAGGCCGCGATCATGACCGGTCCGATCGCGAGTCCATCGAGACCGTCGGTCAGATTCACGGCATTGGAACTTCCGACAATCACCACGACGGCAAAGGCAACATACAACCAGCCGAGATCGGGAACGACATTCTTGAAAAATGGAATGCTGAGCTTGGTCGAATAACCGGGCAGGAAATAGAGGACCAACGCAATCGCTAAGGCCAGCGCCACTTGC
The DNA here is from genome assembly GCA_036522375.1 of Nitrospiraceae bacterium. Lineage (GTDB taxonomy): Bacteria > Nitrospirota > Nitrospiria > Nitrospirales > Nitrospiraceae > Palsa-1315. The sequence goes on along the minus strand of DATDFW010000097.1, from coordinate 1,421 downwards.
GCCGTGAATTTCTGCACCGGCGACAGCCCCTTCGATTGAGCCTTGATGAACTTAAGATAGTCGTCGGCAAATCCAATTGCACCGAACCCCACTATGGCGGCGAGCACAAGCCAGACATAGGGCCTCGCGATGTCTGCCCAGAGGAGCGTTGAAAGCACTACGGCGAAGAGGATGAGAATTCCGCCCATGGTAGGGGTCCCGCTTTTCGCCAGGTGGCGTTTAGGACCGTCGTCACGAATCTGCTGACCCAACTTCATGTCTTGTAGCTTCTTGATCACCCGCGGGGCCAGCACGAACGCGATCAAGAACGCCGTCACGGCTGCATAAATAATCCGAAAGCTCAAATACCGAAACACGTTGAGAAATGAATAATCCGTATGAAACGGATAGAGCCAGTTGTAGAGCATGCCGTCTTTACCTTACACAACGCGCCTGTTTGCCTGACGGACCCTTGCGCAGGATGGGCAGCAAGTCCTCACGACGCCTGCTTGATAACTGCCCTCATTCCCGCTAGAACCTGCACAACTTGTTCCATTTTCATACCGCGAGAGGCCTTCACCAACACCACGTCGCCTTGCCGCACGATTTTCTTGAGGTAATCAGCCGCAGCAGCCGCATCGACCATTTCGTCGATCTGCGAGCCTGCCATTCCGGCCCTTCGAGCTCCCTCCGCAATGTCACGCCCCAGCGTCCCGCAGACGATCAATCGCGACAGCCTTTGTGTGGCAAAAAACTGTCCAACGTCCCGGTGCAACGCGCCGGTCTCAGGACCGAGCTCTAACATGTCTCCCAACACGGCAATCCGTTCACGTGCAGGACTCCACTGTGCCAGCAATTGGAGCGCCGCCTTCATCGAAGCAGGGTTGGCGTTGTAGCAGTCGTTGATGATGTGAATGCCATGATGGGTGACGATTTGTGACCTCATCGCAGCAGGACGAAAACGGCCTAATCCTTGGGCAATCATCGCACCGGACAGATTCAATGCAGTACCCACTGCCGCTGCGGCGAGCGCATTCGTGACATTGTGGGCACCGTGCACTTTGATCCGTACAGTTGTAGAGCGGCTTTTCCCAGGAAGGTGCAAGCGAAAGGTCGTTCCGTGGCGAACATCAGACGTGACCCCGCTGGCGCGAACATCGGCAATTTCGGAAAATCCGAACGACAGGACCCGACATTGCGCACGCGCGGCGAGGTAATCAAAGTACGGATCGTCGGCGTTCAACATCGCAGTACCATCTGCCGAAAGCATGTCCAACAATTCCGCCTTGGCCTGCGCCGACCCTTCCATGCTTCCGAAATACTCGAGGTGATCGGGTCCAATATTGGTAATCACTCCTATTGTCGGTCTGGCAATCTCGCAGAGCCTGGTCGTCTGGCCCTGCTGATCTACCCCCATCTCAATCACGGCAGCCTGATGGCGA
>DATDFW010000096.1:0-3173 GCA_036522375.1 Nitrospiraceae bacterium | reverse complement strand
AGCTCACATGCTGAAAGGGACAGCCAGCAACCTCTGTGCTTCGGAAGTGATGTTGGCCGCTGGGCAATTGGAGGCCCTTGGACGGCTCGGCACCCTAGTTGAAGGCCCAATCATCTATGTTCAAATTGAAAAAGCGGTGCTACGGCTTGTTCGACTTTTTGAGGAGCGATTCCGAACCCATACCGACGATCGAAAGCATGCGGCCTGATAGGCTGCGCGAGGCAGGTAGGAAAGGCGAGACAAACAAATGTTCGAGGTTGCGGTTGAACGAAGATCTGACTGTCCTTGCCTCAACCTTAACCTTAGCCTTGACCTCAGCCTGCTAAGAGAACCGATGCGCGGCGAATGACTCACTGCGATTCAGTATGATGGGCCTGGCCTGTCAAACGTGGCGAGCAGGAACTCTATTCCGGCTTGGGCTCAAAGGGGACCGTAAACTGAAAAACGCTGCCCCGGCCCGGCATGCTGTCCACACCGATAAACCCGCCCATGCGTTCAACAAGCTGCTGACAGATTGCGAGCCCCAATCCCGTCCCTCCATGCTGTCTTGTGGTCGATCCATCGGCTTGCATGAACGGCTGAAAAATCCGTGTACAGGCCTCAGGCGTGATCCCAATTCCCGTATCGGCGACGGCGAAACGCACGCTGAGGGTTTGATCGGTCCTTCCCGTGACGTGTGCACGCGTGGCAGGGAGACCCGAGCCGATCGGGTCTTTCCTGCTCAGGTTCTCCTCCACTTCTGCACGGACCACAATCTCGCCGCGCTCGGTGAATTTGACGGCGTTCCCCAGCAGATTGCTCAGAATCTGACGCAGTCGAACAGGATCTCCGCGCAGCCATATCGGTAGCTGAGTCTGGATCAGGCAGGACACTGTCACTCCTCTCCCACGCACACGTTCTTGAAACAGGCCGACCACGTCTTCGAGCAGCCGGTGCATGTCGAAATCAACCGTCTCCAGTTGCAACTTACCAGAATCGATATTCGAGAAATCCAGAATGTCATTGATAATAGAGAGCAGCGCGTCGCCCGAGGTGCGAACGGTGTCCGCACAGTCACGTTGCTCAGGTGTCAGGTGGGTGTCTAAGAGCCAGTCGGTCATGCCGAGGATACCGTTCAAGGGCGTCCGGATTTCGTGGCTCACGGTGGCAAGAAATTCCGATTTGAGGCGTGTGCCTTCAAGCGCCGCATCGCACGCGTGGGCCAAGCTGGACTGGCTCGCCCGCAACTCCTGCAAGACCCGACTCGCCCGCACCATGTATCGCACGCGGTGCGTTAACAGGAGCCCGTTCAGTGGTTTTGTGAGGAAGTCGGTGGCACCGGCATCGTAAGCCTTCGTGATAGAGTTGTAATCGTCCAGACCGGTCATGATGAGAACAGGAGTGTGCGCTCCCTCTGGAAGTTTTCGGAGCGCCGCGCAAGCCGTAAACCCGTCCATTTCCGGCATCATGACATCGAGCAGCACGGCATCGGGATGGAGTCGCTGAAATGTTGCCAGCGCTTCCCGCCCATTCTCTGCTTCTTCGACACTCCATCCTGCGCCCTCCAGCGCTGCGCGTGCCAACAGTCTAGTCACCGCATCATCATCCACAATCAAGGCAAGGGGAGTGTGCTGTTGATCAGGCGTCATGGAACGGCTCCTTGTTGAGGGCAGCCTGAAAAACAGAGCAGACGGCGTCGAAATCCCGTTCCAGTTGCCGGAAGCGGTCTGGAGCCTCCTCAATCCGACGATCCCGGCCTAAGGCTTCTAGTTCCTTACAGCGCGCCGCGACGGTCAAGGCGCCCAGAGTGGCACTGCTTGATTTGAGGCGGTGTGCCACGGCATTGAGCGCAGCCGGATCGTTTGATTCAATCGCGTGACGCAATTGGTCGACCAGTTGCCGGGAATCATCCAAGTATTTGGCCAGCAGCTTACCGAGCGGGTCGGGATGTCCTGGTCGCTTCAGCATCCGAATGGGTTGCCAGGCGGCGTAATCGACCACGCCCGTGGACTCGATCTGTTCCGCTTGACTTGTCGGAACTGACGATACGGGCGCGGCCTCAGGCAAAGCCGATCCTGGATCTCTTTGGGACGATGAAGCATCCGTCTGGCTAAGCCAATGGCTTAAGATGTCTTTCAGCTGACCTTGGGTGAACGGTTTGGTGAGGTAGTCATCCATCCCGGCAGCGAGGCAGCGTTGGCGGTCTCCTTCAATGGCAAGTGCCGTTAGCGCAATAATGGGTAGGCGGCGTGTATGGCCAGGCAGCTGCTCCTGCTCGCGTATCGCCCCGGATGCGGCAAACCCATCCATGGTTGGCATTTGGCAATCCATGAGAACCAGGTCGTAGGTTGTTCGTGCTACGGCATCGACGGCTTCTTGCCCGTTCTCGGCGACGTCAACCCGGTGGCCAAGCAATTCCAACATGCCAATGGCGACTTCCCGATTTACCGGGACGTCTTCGACCAGGAGGATGTGTTTAGACTCAGCTTGAGCCGAAGTTGCAACCGCGAGTTGCTCTGATTTTGGTGGAGGCTGACTCCTGGGAGATTCCTGACAGAGCCCAAGGAGTGCTTGATGAAGCAGGTTTTTCCGAATGGGCTTGGTGACCCACGAGTCAATTTCCGGTACGCTAGGACCACTTGTGTCGTATCCTATCGAGCTTAGCATCAACAGACGAAGTCCAGCCAATCGCTGATCTGATCGAATGGCATGCGCCAGCATCAATCCATCCATTTCTGGCATCTGGAGATCAAGGATGGCCAGGTCAAACGGCTGGATGTCGCCTACGGCCGCCTGTAGACACTTCAGGGCGTCTTGTCCTGATGAGACCAGGGTTGGGATAGCGCCCCAGCCTCGAAGGTGCGCCTCAAGAATCTCGCGATTGATGGTTGTGTCATCGACCACCAAAATTTTCTTATTATGGAGGAGATGCTGCTCTTCGTGTGGCACATGGTCGGCAGCACGGGATTGCCGTTGAAAGACGGCCGTAAACCAGAAGGTCGAGCCTTCGCCAGGCCGGCTCTCGACCCCGATCTGGCCGTGCATCAATTGCACGAGTTCCTTCACGATAGTCAGCCCCAGGCCGGTGCCGCCGAAGCGCCGCGTCGTGGAACCGTCTGCCTGTGAGAAGGCATCGAACACGCGCGCTTGCGCCTCTATGGGAATACCGATCCCGGAATCCTGCACTGCGAACC
>DATDFW010000095.1:0-3985 GCA_036522375.1 Nitrospiraceae bacterium | reverse complement strand
GACAAGCACGTCGTGATGACCCCGCCGACGGAGGTAGCACGATGACGCAGGTAAGGGGTGAAGGAGGAGGGGTAAAGCGAGAGAGGGTGAGGACTCGAACCGCGCTTGCTGCCGTAATCGGTGTGCTCGCGGTCATCAGTGTTGTCATGACCGGCTGTGCCGGAAACATTGTACGGAGCGATCCAAGGCAGATGACGTTTCCACCGGTTGAGTTCATTCCGCCCGAACCGGATCGCATGGTACTTGAAAACGGGATGGTCGTGTATTTCCTTGAGGACCACGAGCTGCCGTTGATTAATTTGACTGCGACCATGCGAACGGGCAGTTGGCTCGATCCGGCGGATAAGATCGGCCTGGCTTCATTGACCGGTTCCGTCATGCGAACCGGCGGTGGGGGTGGTCTGTCGTCCAAACAGGTAGACGAAGAACTCGAACAGTTTGCCGGGGATGTGAGTATTTCGATCGGGCGCCAATCCGGGTCCGCTTCGCTCGATGTGCTTAGCAAGGATGTGAAGAGAGGGCTCCAGATTTTCGAGGGACTGATTCAGACACCCGCCTTTGAACCGGCACGGGTTGAACTAGCCAAGCTGCAGGCTATCGAAAGCATTCGTCGCAGACAGGATAATCCGGGTTCGATCGTCGGTCGCGAGTTCTTGAAGCTCCTGTACGGAGCGAACCACCCGTCGGCGCGCGAGAGCAGCATCGAGTCCATCTCCCGCATCACCAGAGACGATCTGGTCGCCTTTCACCGGAAGACGATTCATCCGAACGGCCTGATCCTGGGGATAACGGGAGATTTCGACAAGGCCGCGATGCTGGCCCTGCTGCGCGAAGTATTCGGCGATTGGAAAAAGGGCGAGGTGCCGTTGCTGACGATTCCCGATGCGTCCGAGAGCCAGATGGCGAAGCCCGTCGTACGGTTTGTGAACAAGGATACCACGCAGACACACCTTCGCATCGGTCATCTGTCGATCAAAGAAAACAATCCTGACTACGTCGCCCTCGCGATCGCGAATGACATTCTGGGGGGCAGTTCCTTTCGCAGCCGTCTCTTCAACGACGTGCGGACCAAGCGGGGCTTGGCCTATTCGGTCGGCAGCCGCTTGAATTCAGGGATGCACGATCAAGGTGTCTGGCTGATGCGTGCTGAGACGAAATTGCTTTCAACGCAAGAGGTCATTGCTCGGTTTATCGCGAACATGGAACGCATGAGGACCGAGTTGGTGGCGGACAGCGAATTGGCGGAAGCGAAAGAGGCCTATGTGAACTCGTTTGTGTTTTCATTTGCCAGTCCATCGGCAATCGTGGGGCGGATGATCGAGCTAGAATATGATGGGCTTCCCAAGGATTTTCTCCAGCAATTGCGTGCCCGCGTGATTTCATTGACAAAAGAAGAAATTCTGGCGGCGGCGAAAAATCATTTTCACCCCGAGCGACTGACCATTGTGGCTGTCGGGGCAGGCGAAGCCCTGCCGAAGTTGCTATCGGGGTTTGGGGATGTGAAGGAGATCGCGCTCACGCAGAAGAATTGATTCGATCGGTTCCCACTCGCCGGGGAGCCTGGTCATTCCACGTTCACTCAGCACCCAAGGAGGCTGCCATGGTGACCTATGTGATGCTCCTCAACTGGACCGATCAGGGAATCAGGAGCGTCAAAGACTCGCCGAAGCGGTTGGATGGGGTGAAGAAGCTCGCGAAGGATATGGGCGGTGAAGTCAAATCGTTCTATATGACGCTGGGAGCGTACGATGTGGTGCTCATTGTGGATATGCCCAACAACGACAAGCTAGCCAGTTTCGCGCTCAAGTTCGGATCGCTGGGCAACATGCGTTCCACGACATTGAAAGCATTCACCGAGGATGAATATCGACGTATTATCGCCGGGCTCAACTGATCACTGACGACCATGCCACTCGAAGATGACTTTTCAGATATCCTCAAGAAGGCGAGGACGGGACAAGGTCTCTCTGTACGTGATGTCGCTCGTGCGACGGGACTGTCAGACGGGGAAGTCGCGACGCTGGAACGAGGAGGCCAACCGCACGAACGTGCTGATGTACGGGTATTGGCGAAGGCATTGGATCTACGATCTGCACCGCTCGAACAGATTGTGATCGACAAATGGGAGCCGGTGGCGCAACAGATGCCGGGTTGGATAGAAACGGTCCATGGCTCCGTGAACGGCTATGGAGTGCAGGGCTATATTCTGCATGACGAGGAAGAGGCGCTGTTGATCGATACAGCTTACAATGCTCCTGCCATGATCGCCTGGCTTGAATCCCATCGAGTCCGGCTGACCGGTGTCTGTCTCACGCATGGGCATGCGGATCACGCCGAAGGGATTCAGCAACTTTTGGCGAGATGGCAGGTTCCGGTCTATCTAGGGTCCGATGATGTCGACCTTCTACACTGGAGGCCGTCTGGGGATTATCTCACTGCGCCGATTGACGGGCAATCAATCCCGGTGGGAAAACTCACCGTCCATTGTCTTACGACACCGGGTCACACGCCGGGTGGCATCTGTTATCGCATCCATGCCGGGTCGCAGCCGGTGTGTTTCGTCGGCGACACCCTCTTTGCCGGATCGATCGGACGGTCCAATCCCTCGACCCTCTATCGCGCGCATCTGGACTCCGTGCGGCAGCGCGTGTTGAAATTACCTCACGAATGTATCCTATTGCCAGGGCACGGGCCGGCCACGACGGTGCGAGAAGAACTCAACCATAACCCCTTCGCGTCCGACCGTTGAAGAAGGTGCCATGAACCTCGACCAGCGGAACGAGGACCAGTCGATCCGCAGCGGAGAGCGGCCCGCGGTGACAGGACCGCCTGCGAATCTTCATGATCTCTCCGCGGACGACGAATTCGAGGAGACCCCCTTCTCGAAATGGATTCTCCCCGTCAGCCTCTTTGTCGCCACGATCTTTACCACACTATGGGCCGGAGCGTATCAGGTGTATAACGGACCGGTCCATGGGCCGGTGAATTTTCTGCTCGAGCAACCCACGATGCTCTGGCGCGGCATTCCCTTCGCCGCCACCCTGCTGGTGATTCTGGTGACCCATGAATGTGGACACTATGTCCTCTCACGCATCCACAGGGTGCCGGCGTCACTGCCGTTATTCATCCCCGGTCCTCCATATTTCATCGGCACATTCGGAGCAATCATCCGTCTACGCGGACCGATCATGAATCGACGTGCGTTGTTCGACGTAGGCGTGTCCGGTCCGCTTGCCGGCTTTGTCGTCGCGGTAGTGGCTCTGGTTGTCGGTCTCAACCTATCAACAGTCGTTGATCGGACGGCGACCCATGGGATGCAATTAGGCGAACCCTTGCTCTTGCAGTTCATCGCTTGGCTGGTGGTCGGATCCCTCCCTCCTCAGGCCGATATCATTCTGCACCCCATTGCGTTCGCCGCCTGGTTCGGTCTGTTCGTAACATCACTGAACCTTCTTCCCATCGGCCAACTCGATGGCGGCCATGTGGCCTATGCCCTGTGGGGCTCACGCCAACGTACGATGGCATTCATTATGGTGCCCATCCTTATCGTGTTGGGATTCATCGGATGGCCAGGCTGGTGGCTCTGGGCCTTCATGGCAGGATTGTGGGGTTTCGGGCATCCGCCGGTCCGCGATCCTCAGGAGTGGTTGGGCCGAAAGCGGATCGTTGTCGGATGGATTGCCATTGCCGTGTTTGTGTTGACGTTTGCGCCTGTCCCCTTCTCTTTCCACTAACGGGATGCTGAAAAAACCACTGTTCTTACCCGCCCCGCCCCGGCGCGCCTAGACGCGCCCATTCCCAGGCATCGTTCTCGCCTCGAAAGCATCCTCAACGTAGCCCATCGGGATAGAGCTGTGTTAGCAGTTTGAGGTGGGAGGGTGAGAAAGGTTCGCCTCCGGTGCCTTCATCGGCTGCGGCCTTGTACGCGGAACGGCGCGTCTTGGCGCGCCGGGGTTGGGCGGGTGAGACGTCTAGCCTTTTTGAG
>DATDFW010000094.1:0-2677 GCA_036522375.1 Nitrospiraceae bacterium | reverse complement strand
GAATCGACTGCGTGCCGGCCTTACGATGCTGGGAATTGTCATCGGCGTGGCGGCGGTCATTGCGATGGTGAGTATCGGCGAAGGCGCCAAGCGGGCTGTGCAGGCGCAGATTGCGACGATGGGCACGAACGTTATCATCATTTTTCCCGGCGTGACGTCTGCGAGTGGTGTACGAGGAAGTCAGGGGAGTGCTATGACGCTGACAGTCTCTGATGCCTTGGACTTGAAAAAGCGCATTCCGCTGCTGGCGGAAACTGGTTGGGCTAGACGCGATGTCATGCAAAGCGTCTATGGAAATCGGAACTGGAACGGACCGATTAACGGAGTCTCTCCGAGCTATCTCACCATTCGAGACTGGTCCTTTACGAGTGGAGGCCCCTTCACCCAGACAGATTTGGATAGTGCGGCTCGCGTGGCACTCATCGGCCAGACCGTAGTGGAGAATCTGTTTGACCCGGGTGAAGAGCCGGTCGGGGCGGTGATCCGGATCAAGAACGTGCCGTTTCGTGTCGTGGGAGTTCTGACATCTAAGGGGGATTCCGCGCAAGGGTCAGACCAAGATGATGTGATCTTTATCCCCTTCAGCACCGCAGAACGGAAAGTGTTCGGTACCTCGTTTATCGGGTCCGTCGGAGCGATGTTCGGCTCGACCGATCGGATTGAAGATTTACCGATGGCTGTCGAACAGATTCGAGAGGTGTTACGGGCGCGGCACCGGCTTCAGGCTGAGCAGAGCGATGATTTCACGATCCGGACACAGGTCGACATCGGGAAGGTGCAGGAAGGCACCAGCGAGACCTTGACGATGATGTTGTTTGCCATTGCCTCGGTGTCCCTGCTAGTCGGGGGCATCGGTATCATGAATATTTTGCTCGTGTCCGTGACGGAACGGACGAGAGAGATCGGCGTACGGATGGCTGTGGGAGCGAAGCGGCGGCATATCCTGATGCAGTTCCTGATCGAGGCTATGACCTTAAGCTTGGTCGGAGGAGCCTTGGGCATCCTGTTCGGGATCGGGGGAACTAAGTTGACGACGCTGATCGCCGGTTGGCCAACCATCATTTCCGGCGACGTCATTGTGACCGCGTTCTTGTTCTCTCTCGCGGTGGGTTTGTTTTTCGGACTGTATCCTGCCAACAAAGCCGCTCGGCTGAATCCTATCGAAGCGCTCCGGTACGAATAAATGCGGATAGTTGAAATCGGATCTGAGGACTATGTCCTGCAGCGATTAGACTGCGCGACGTGCTTACCCTAATTCTGATGTCAGCACACGTTCGATGGCGCGTGTGGGGAGGTGGTCCTGGTTAGAAAGATCAATGATAAGTGGATGTCGATAGGGACTGCCTGCCTCATCATAGGTTAATTCGACGATGGGTTGATGTAGGGTGGCGGGATTGATGGCGGTGATCATTCCCCGTTCTTTCGTATTGAGTTCCACGAAACTGTAGACGGGGTAGATGCCAACCAGCTTGATGAACAAGGACACGAGCCGAAGGTCAAGACGGCCGAATTCTCCCTCTTGAAACAGATGCCGAATTGCCGCGTGAGAAGGTAGCGGCCGGAACCCTCCGAATCCCGTCAGTAGCTCCTCGTATCGATCTGCGATCATCACGATGCGACTCGCTTCCGCTATGGAGTCTGCCGATGTTTCTGAGGGATAGCCCAGTCCGTCCGGGGTGACATGATGTTCAGCCGCGATTCGGCGAACGGTCTGGGGAAACTCGTGTTGCGCCTCAATCACAATGGCGCCAAGCCGCGGGTGATGATGAAAGATCGCTTGATCTTCACCGGAGAGCGGAGTCGTCATGTGGAGTAGATGGCGGGGAAGTTGTAACAGGCCGAGGTCATGCAGTAACGCGCCGGTTGCCAATTCATGGAGTTTCATCAGGTCATAGCCAAGCGTTTGTCCGATAATCGTCGCCAGCGTGCAGACGGCGAGGCTATGGTTGTTGAATGCGGCGTCGAGATGTGGCCCGTGGCTCATCGCCATGAATGTGGCGTGGGTACTGAGCGTTCGTGTGACGATGGTGATTTCCTGTATGGCTTCGTTGACCGGCCCTAGTCGTGCGGTCCCCGTTTTGCTGATTTCGTCGAAGAGAGTCTTGACCGACTGGGCGAGTTTGTTGCGCGCGTCTCGGGCGACGGCCAATTCTTGCGCCAGCATCGCGCCCGTGGGAGATGTTTCCTGTGCAGGAGGTACCTGAGTGGACGTGTGTAAGCGGATCGTATGCAGGACATCTTCTGCAATCGGGAAAGACGTGATGTCGAGCCCTCTGGAAGGGTCGATGTCCACGGCGTGGATATTGGATCGCTGCAAGCGCTTAATCTGCTCGACAGATCGAACCAGAAACCGGTGTTTCAGAAAGGGCGTCCGGAACCACGAGCAGTCCATACCTGCCACGTACATCCCGACCCGGAGCTGGGTGAGCGGGATACGCTTACGCTCTCTATGCCTATCAGTCATACGGTGAGCTCCAAGCAAGAACCGCCTAGCCCTTATCGGCTCGCGATGCTCGAAGCATGAATTCGAACAGCCTGCGCGATTGAGGATGGGTCAACATTGAGGAGTCTTGCTGATGAGCCGAGAGTTCTAGGAACTGGTCGCCGGGGTCAATTGCACTTCAATGCGAGGGTTATCCTTATCGATGTGTTTGTAGAGGTGGGTTTCGACGATGCG
>DATDFW010000093.1:0-6110 GCA_036522375.1 Nitrospiraceae bacterium | reverse complement strand
ATGCTATCACGGCCACAGCGATTATTTGTTGGCTAAGGCCGGTTCAGGTCTGGCTACGTTGGGCATTCCGGACTCGCTTGGAGTTCCGGCTGACTTTGCGAAGCACACCTTGACCGTTCCATATAACGACATCCGGGCGGTTCAACAGATTGTCAAGGAACATCGAAACACGTTGGCCTGCATTCTGCTGGAACCGATCGCCGCGAACATGGGCGTCGTGCCCCCAGCTCCTGAATTCCTTGCATCCATCCGTCGACTCACTGCAGAAAATGACATCTTGCTGATTTTCGACGAAGTCATCTCCGGCTTCCGTGTAGCCTATGGTGGAGCCCAAACGCTCTATGGCATTACTCCGGATCTGACAGTCCTAGGGAAAATCATCGGCGGAGGATTGCCGGTCGGCGCCTACGGAGGACGAAAGGAGATCATGGATCTGATCGCGCCATTGGGGCCTGTCTATCAGGCGGGCACATTGTCGGGAAATCCGTTAGCCGTGTCTGCCGGCATTGAGACGCTCACGCAGCTCAAAGCCCGTGATGTTTACAAGAAGTTGGAAGAGAAATCAGCAGCCCTAGCTAAAGGGATTGGCAACGCGGCTAAGAAAGCCGGCGTGCCGCTCAACCAAACCAGAGTTGGTTCGATGCTCGGGGCCTTCTTCACGTCAGGCTCGGTGGTGGATTGGAATAGCGCAAAATTGTCAGATGTGAAACGATACGGGCTATTCTTTCACCAGATGCTGGAACAGGGGGTCTACTTCGCCCCCTCCCAATTCGAAGCTGCCTTCCTCTCGACCGCTCATTCAACCCGCGACATCGAATACACAATCAAAGCCGCCACGGCCGCTTTTAACAAACTCTAACCGCATCGTTCGTGAACGCTGGCTGTATCTCGCCAGATACAAAGAATGTGTCGCTTCCAATACAATCCAATTACTGTGGGGAGCTGTTCAAAACAGCCGCTCGACTGGGCTGAATGTTCGGTCTAACAGGCTTGACGCCTTACAGGATGTTCAAAGCTGTTGTCCAGCAAGGCCGCAGCTGAGAGCAAGACCGAGGCGTACCCGGAATACGTTGAGGTCTTGCTCGAGGCGAGAACGCCGCTCGCGACAGCTTTCAACGTCCTGTCTATTCGTCGTCCTCATCCTCCGCATCAAGTACCTCCTGTCGTTTCTGCTCCTCCATCGCGTTATGCAGGAGCATCCGTATAAACATCGAATAGAGCGAGCCTTTCTCCAGTGTCCCGCCTGGAGGAATGGCAATCTTACCTTCTTTAATCATCCGATCCATCCAGACTTTTTGATCTGGCGCAATCAAGATCGGAATCCCGACCAGCCCCACACGTCCCATCATATCCATAGAAGCCTCCGTAATCGTGAAACGTATTTCGTGACGCGTATCTCGCGAGCCAAGAAAATTCTTGGCCTACAAACGACGCTTCATGAGCGACGAGATACGTCGCTATAACAGCACGCGGATTTTTGCATTGTCAACCGACCGCTCTGGCATGGACTGTGCGTTCCCGCCAGATTCATGAAGCAAAGTCTAATCGCGTTCGCTGCACTCATCCCGATCAGTTTCATCCTGATCGTTCCTTGTCAGCTCCTGGCACAACAATCGACTGCCCCACCTTCCTCACTGTCCACAAGGCCCTTGGCTCCCGAATCAACTGAGTCCGAGCTTCGCGGTTCTTGCGATCTCTGCAGGAAGCCGGACGCACGGGCTGGAAGTGACCTTCGTCCTCATCGGCTTCATCGCGGGAAAGGAATGCGTCCGCACAAGAGCGCGAAGGAAACCCATCGCTCACTGGACCAAAGCCTCAAGTCGACACTGCCTCGCCGCCCACTGGTGCCCCCAGAGACCATGGAGCACGGGATTCGCAAACAACAAGACCAGCTGAGTAACTGAGCCAGGTATCAAAGAAGACTGCTTCCAAATCTTACACGCAGCGCGGGTTGACAGGCTGCAGGGACGCGATCTATCCCACGCGACCGCTGCTGTGTCTACTGTGGAGTAGAGTTCATGGCACAGAGCGCGAGTCGACGCGACAGCCCGTCATGGGAACACCTCATCAATGACGCATGCATCATCACACGGGAAAACATCGCCAGATGCTGTGTCGGATGCAATGCAAGCAAGGGCACCAAAAATCTTGTCGAATGGCTTTAGTCAAAGTACTGCAGAACTCGCGGCATTACCCGTGAGTCAGTCGCGTTGGTCGTTCGGTTCGCCCTTGAGTCGCATGCCTGAATCTCCTGAGCAATCGCCTAACACGCAGTGAACCCAACGTTAGCCGATTGGTCGAGACTTTCAGGAGTCTTGGGAATGACAAGCTTCCGCCTTGCACCGATGTACCCAATAATTTGCGGTCTGACACTGATTCTGCTAGCCATCCCGTTGGTCCTCTTTGCCGTCGCCTGGGTCGAAACTTCTATACTTGTTGTCCCAGCTGTTCTTGTTGTGACCATATATTCCTTGGTCTGGCTGCGATTCTGGCCCACCATGCTTGTTGTGCGCCAGTATGTGTTGGAAGTCATCTGGCCGCTCAACCGAATCAGATTGTGCGTGTGAATATCACAGGGATACATACCATCGACAATATGCGGTGCCAATTCGGATGGGGTCTTCGCGTGAGAGCCGGCGGACTATGGGGCAAATTCGGTTGGCCGTGGACTCAGCGGTGGAATTGTTCAAATATATACCTCGCGTACCCATGACGTCATGTGGATCGAATGTGCCAATGTGCGGCCTTGGCTCATCACGTCAGAGGATAACGAGGCCCTTGTTCAAGCCTTATTGAGCGAGTCGATGGCAGTCGTCCAACAATCGGTTCCAGAGAGTGGCCCCGCTTTGCGGGACCGTTCCTGAACCTGGTCGTTAGGCCTCAGTTTCAATCTCGTGAAAGCCCTTGAACTCAAAGTCCCACCGCTCGTTCTGATACTCGTGTTTGCCGTGTCAATGTGGTTCGCTGCGATGCAGCTACCGTCTCTCGCTTTTACATTGCCTGGAGGTCATGGTCTCACGGCCGTCATTTCCGGCGTCGGCGTCTTATTCCTTCTAGCGGGACTGTACGAGTTTCAAAAGGCCAAGACTTCCGTGAATCCCACCACACCCGCCGCCGCCTCGACTATCGTCGCGTCAGGTGTCTATCGCATAAGCCGAAACCCCATGTATGTTGGCTTCCTGCTTGCCCTCACCGGTTGGGCAATATTTTTGTCTCATCCTTTGTCGTTCCTGCTCTTACCAGTCTTTGTCGTATACATGAACCGTTTTCAAATCATGCCCGAGGAACGCGTGTTGTCTGCCAAATTCGGCAAGGAATATGAGAGGTACAAGCAAGGCGTACGCAGGTGGCTTTGAAGCATAGTCCTTGGCCCAGCCTATAGGCTACGACGAGCTCTTACCTGGGCTCTCGAATCCGCAATGTCCGGAGCCTCTGAGTGTGCCATGAAACTCATGGAAGTGGAGTATCTTGTATGGAATCGCAACAGGCCCAGATGGACGAAATGTCAAGAAAACCTGGAGGAAATCACTTGGATTTAGATTGCCAATCCTGGCAGGATAGTGACAAAAACCTGCATTGCACCCCAAGGCGAGTGGCTTGTTATCCGGACTCAGATAATACATAGTTAAACCTCCCCGGACACATCGAGACACTCGAATGACATCGCAAGCCAATCCACCTGTGAAACCAAGCGGCAAGATTCCTTGGTACGTCTATTTTGTCGGAGCGATCATCTATACCATTCTTGCCAGTTGGTTGTTCACCGAGTCGGATTCACCTGTCCTGGCATGGCTTTGCCTCATCAGTTCTCCGGTGGGGTTTTTCTATGCCTGGAGAGCCTGGAAACAAGATCAACAAAAATAGAGATGCTGCCTCACCCTGTGCTGCCAAGAGCCAAGCCATTCCACCATGGTCGTAACCTACGTTCCTTGTGGGCCGGGCTATTGCGCCTGGGTGGTTAGCCGCCATGTCGCATGAAGCCATACTCATCTATAGTGAATCGCTGCTACGTGAGGCGGTGTTCGGTTTTTGGCGCCGCTCCATAGGCATGGGATTCATTCTAATGCTTGTGGCTCTCGCAGTGATTCTCGGTGTAGTCGTCGCGCTGGATGCGCCCCTCTGGATCATTGTGACACTTGCCGTGCTTCTCGTCCTCGCCGCAGCGGTCGCTGTGGCGCTCTACATCGGTTACTACCGCAACTCGCTGCGCAAATTCCGCACAATGACCACGCCCCGAGCGACGTTTCGCGCTGATGAGTCCTCGTTCACCATGACTTCGGACGCCGGCACGACCACGCTTCAGTGGTCCGCCGTGAAGGAGCTGTGGCAGTTTCCTAGCGTGTGGCTTCTGTTGTATTCCAAAACACAGTTCAGCACGTTGCCACTCGCATGCTTGCCGCCGGACATACAGGCCTTCGTTCGGGAACGTGTCCGGGAAGCCGGAGGCAAGGTTGCCGGCTAATGCGCGTGAATCACACGGTCGGCTTCACTGCCCGCTCAATTCATATGTGGGACACGGTCTGTAGGGTGAACCCATGCCGGATCTTCCGAATGAATTGATCCGAGTCAATACAATCCTTCACGATTACATCGCGATCCACGATGCGATCTTTAAGTTTTCGTGGCGGAAGGCAATCCCGATTCCAGGCCTTTTCAAGCCCACCGACTTCGGCGCTCACCTGAAAACCCTCAGTCGGCTGAAATCAAAATTGACTGCTCTTTCATTAACATTGAAGGCAGATTCAGAATCCTTGGAAGGTTCCTACGAGTATGCGAAGGCATTGCTCGAAGCGGTCGAAGCGCTTCGGCAAATCTGTGGGCGATTTTATGAAAAGAGTCAAGGCAATCCCAGTCAGTATCCGATGGCCGAGTACAATGCCGACCTCAAAACGTATGAAGTCCTGGTGAATAGGTGCCAGGAGCTCGGCATCGCGCTAAACCAGCGCATACGCAATGGCACTGTCCAGACAGGGGATTGAGGCGGAGCCCAGCGACGTTACCGCTGCCAACCTCCTCGCTCTGGCTGTCAAAGAATACCGACAAAGACTTTTAGCAGGATAGTCGATCGAGACGGGCGAGACGGATTGAACTGGTCGCTATCGTGTACTTGATGAAACCAGATGGAACCGATTAGACCAAAGATGCCATATAACCAGCAGATCCCCTATCGGTCTTTGAAGCTGCCGCGTTTTCTCAGTATTCTGCTAGTCCTTGCCAGAATCAGGCGGGAGAGACGACTGACGGTCGGACTCTAGCTTCCTCCTTTCCTTCCCGGTTTTGGCCATCGGGTTTTCCATGAAGAACTTCCAGGCAAAGAAGACGATGGCGAGCCACACGCCGATTACAATGAGCCAGCTTCCTATCTGTAACAATCCAAACTCTGGTCCAGCCCACTTCGACATCTAGCGACTCCTTGCAGGAGAAAAATTTAGCACGGCCGCCATCGTCTTGTCGAGACGCTTGACCTTGCCGCTCCCGTCGACCGCCGCCAGCCTTGCCGATCCTTCGACGACTACACGACGGCTCTCCCGTTCTCGAATCACGTGCGAAAATGTGAAGGAGGCAGCGGTCATGTCGGAAATGACCGTTTCGATGACCAGACGATCACCATAGCGGGCTGAAGATCGGTAATCCACTTCTGCATGCACTACGACAAAGACCGTGCCTTCCTTTTTGAGGCCGGCCACAGACAACCCTCGCTCCTCGAGGTACTGCGTCCGCGCCCGTTCGAAATACTTGAGATAGTTTGCGTAGTACACCATCCCGCCGCAGTCGGTATCTTCATAATATATTTGAATGTCCATACTTTCTACTCGCGAGACAAGCGGACGAACACGACTCGTCAAAGATTGCCTATCTCGCCTTTCGCACGAGTCTCGCACGTCGCGCTAGAGGTTCAGCGTCGGAAGCTTCGGCAAGGATGTCTCATTGACGCCACATAACTTGACGACCACTTCATAGAGCTGCTGCACACGCTCGACCTTGACCGGCTCGAAGCCGTGACCAAGGACAGCATGATTGGCGGCATCGAGCAGCGGTTTCATCTTCGGCCATTCGCGTAAAAAGGCTTGACCCATCTGGTCGCCCAGTCCAGCCAGTGCCCGAAACTG
>DATDFW010000092.1:0-6624 GCA_036522375.1 Nitrospiraceae bacterium | reverse complement strand
AAAAGCCTTTCATCCTCATGATGAATCCTCCGTTTCTGCGGGTGGCCTCCCTCATTGGCTGCTATCGTAGCACTCTCAAATCAATAATTCCGAACAACTATTAGGTTATAGCCCTTGCCCCAGCCGTCGGAACAAACCTATATCTCCTATCATCCTGCGTCATCGTCAATCCTTGAAAATGTTTCTGAACTCCGAATAGCGAAGAGAGTGGAGAGTAGGATTTGTTTTTGCTTGTAAGGGTGCTGGCTCCCCGATCTGTATCCTTTGCGAACCCTGAAATTTGAGTTCCTAGGGGGATTGTGCCCTACTTGAAATCCTGTGCTATGTTTATATAAATAGGGCTATTAGTGGACGATATTTGCCATGTCGTGTTTTTTTAGCCGGGAACTGTTTAGTAGTGAGGCCTGCCAGTCTGCTCTTAATGTAGCGGATTGGTTCATGAGCGCTTTGGGTCTATTAGGAATCGTAGTGCTGGCTTGGCAATCGATACGGAAACACACTGTTCATAAATCAGGCGATATATTGTTCACCCATGTTGATTGTCTCCCCACAAATATCAATGAAGCGGATAATATGGAAGATTTTGAAGGACGGGGTGTCAAAAATGTTGTGAAGAATTAGACGCTATCCTGCGGATTCAACTGAAGATCAATGGGAGCTGTCAAAGAGGTCAAAAACAACTGATAATGACCCATAAGTCATTCCACAGCAGTGAGCCGTAAAATTCTCTTGCAGGGCCTGCCTACCATTCAAGTGGATTACAACGCTGTCAGTCCTTTGTCTTTATGTGTCCTCAAAACCACAGATCCAAGTCCAAGTCCAAACGGAATGTGCTTAGCTCGCGTAGAAATTCATGATCAAAGTACGGTCCACCATTCCCAGAAACTCACTCCCAAAAACAACTAATCCGCAATTCACATTTCTTCTTCTTGAGCCCAACAAGCGTTTAATCATGGCCCCTTAACTAGGTGTCCTGGTCAGCTACAGGCTAAGTCAGTTGGCTGGAGATTCTTGTAAATGAGCCTTTGCCAAATAACCTCGATAATAAGATGGGTAAAAGGAATGAGGAAACCTACACCTCCATAGCCAACTGGATCCGACAAAGGACCAATGGGCTGTAGGGAAAGCCCCAATAAATATACCAACAGAATTGCGATTGGGAGGGAGGCACCAAGTGCGGCGAACACCCACCAGACGGGACTAATGTTTATCCCTCTCATCGGTCCATTGGTTATCACCCAAGCGAAGATTCTCCAGCCAGAGATCAAGGCGCAGAAGATCATGATGACTGCGAGAAACTCAACACTCGCAAAGGAGGTGATATCCCCTACAACGAACGCGAAGCCATTGATTGACAAAACCGCTATCGCAACAGCTTCGATACCTAGAAGTAATTTACTCGCTAACTTCATTTCTTCGGGCTAACACCTACGTTGCCTTGGGGAGGAGGCACTTCTCGTGGCGAAATGGACTGCACTGCCCTCACTCATTTTGGAAGCAGTAGTTTCCAACTAAAAGAGATGCATAGAAAGTCCTGAGCATTCCATTTAAAGGGTACTCATGGCACGGGATTCGTCAAAGGAAAGGAGGTTTGAGGGTAAACGATATGGGGAGAATGATTCTAAGGCTTAGAATGGAGTGGTCTGATAGGCCACCCAGGGGATTCAAAAGCGTTTGTGTTTGGAACAGTCGAAAGGATACGTCAAAGTCCTAGAAAAATCGACTTCTCGGGTCTTGAGTTGAAGAGAGCTTTTTGAACACTGTGTTCTCACTCCGCATCACTCAAGACTGGCTCATAACCTCTTGTGAATTCCGCATCGCTGTTGGAGAAGTGGAAATACCCCCAAATCAAATTCCACCTTCGGCACCACACTCGATCTATATAAGAGAAATTCCGCTATTGGAAGCTACTGGCGTCGTTGCTTGACCTTGTCCTTCAGGTTCGTACGAAACCTGATAGACTCTCTCTCACCAGTCCGTCCTAGCCCTCTCATGTTAGTCCAGCTCGCTCATTAATCTGCTACTTCATTTTCATGGATAGCCACGAGCAAGAAGGGGCCCTCTCTAGGGAGGGGCTGATTGATCTTCCATTGCGCGCGTCCAACGAGGGTCTTCCCAGGCTGCGCGTTGCACGAGCACAGGAGACGATCCAGTCTGCCCTCTCCTGTTCCCTCAAGTCTTGAATCCGATGCGGCGGGATTTTGGCGTGGGCTCCGCCATCAATTCACGAATGGCTTCGAAGACGACTTGAAACTGGCCATCGTACTTCTTTTCCAGATCTGTGAGGCGTCGGGCAAGGACTTTGTTCGAACTGATCATCTCGCGCAAGCGAACAAAGGTACGCATAATAGCGATGTTTACCTCAATGGCACGCTTGCTTCGCAACACGCTGGATAACATTGCAACGCCCTGTTCGGTAAAAACATAGGGCGCATGCCTTCGGCCACCCCACTTCGAACTTGATATCGCAATTTGCGATTTCAAGTTTTCAAACTCCGCTTTTGTTAACTGGAACATGAAATCACTGGGAAAACGATTCTCATTTCTTTTGACGCCTTCGTTCAATCTTCCCACTGTGACGCCGTAGAGCTGAGCCAAATCGCTATCCAGCATCACGTTATGACCACGGATCAGAAGGATTGTCTGTTCAATTCGTTCGCGAGGTACAAGAGCAATCATGTTTTCTCTCCGCTATGCTCAATCCACCGCGAGGCTGAAAGTAGGCACTCTGTTGTTTCTATAACATCAACAAACAGAAACCAAAATGGAAGCATTATGCGTGAAGGTAGCCTGTCAACTGCTGTAATAAGGAGCAGTTGACAGGGGCCTCATATGAGAGTTGCCAGGGATTATGACGTATAACTGGGTGGGTGATCTGGTCTACTTTATATCCGAACGGGCAACCCACATGGACAGAGTAAGGGGCAAAACTGGCGGGACATTGACAGATAGCTTCCCATCAACCAGGAAAGGGTGGGCTAGACGCTTACTCACTCCTAATTCATCACCCAACCAAGCAAGGGTGTGAGGAGGTTTCGACTGCGGCCGTCGAGCGAGGCCTTTCCACCTCTATACCTTTTCTGAGAGGAGTGGCCAGGTTGCCCTCGACTGCGCGTATCTACAATGCTCCTTCCAAGCTCGCTCGTTGTCTCTTCAGGGATGGGGGCTGATTGATCTTCCACTGCGCGCGTCCAACGAGGGCCTTCTGAGGCCGCGCGTTGCGCGAGCACAGAAGATCATCAGGCTCCATCCCATTCTCGTCTTCATGCTGGATTCGGCGCCACGAACACAAATACTTTGAGGCGTTGACCTGTGTGATTCTTCACGCCATGCTCTTCACCGGCTGGTGCCATCGTTCCCTCTCCTGCACCAAGCACCTGTTTTTCTGAACCGACCTGAAACGTGCCCTGACCCTCAAGCACGAGATAAACTTTATCCTGCTCGCCGTGCACGTGCCCTTTCTGCTCCTGCCCAGGCTCGAAGCAGTAAATATCGCAAAAGAATCGTGGCGTTTGAAAGATGTTATTCTTCTTCATCTTCTCACTACTAAATTGCTGATAGTCCGAAATCTTGACGACCTTCATTTGTCCAACTCCTCCAGACCTGTTACGAATGGGTTCGACGACGTTCACGTGTCGCAAGAATGGAATCGACCGAGATCACATGATGCGAGAAGCCCAAGTCCTTGGCCGGCAGTCCCATGGCGAGACCAAGCATCTGCGGTACATGCAAGATCGGTAAGTGGAGTTCACGGTTTACCGCACGACCCGCTCGGTCCTGATAGATATCCAGACTCATGTGACAGAGCGGACAGGGTGTCACCATAAAATCGGCCCCCTGTTCCTTGGCCTCATTCATGTGTGCCCCTGCCATGGCTACGGCAATGGCCTCCTTTTCGAGGATGATGGGAAACCCACAGCACTTGGTTCTTCCGGCATAGGCCACCGGTTCGCCACCGACAGCTGTGATGACGCGTTCGAGAGATTGGGGATTCTCAGGATCGTCGAATCCCAGATCCCACGACGGACGTAAAATATAACAACCGTAGAACGGGGCGATGCGGAAGTCTCGCATCGGCATGGAAACCAGAGTGCTCAAGCGAGTCAACCCGATGTCTCGCACCACAATCCACAACAGATGTTTGACTTGGACGCGACCATGATAGGTCAGACCATCAGATGCGAGGTAGGCATTGATGCGTGCGAGGGTCCCTGGTTCAGTCTTCAATTGTCTATTGGCGGCGCTCATGACCCCTTGGCACGTGCCGCAGATCGTCATCACGTCCAGTCCAAGCAGCTCCGCTTGGGCAAAAGTCCTGGCATTGAACACTAGCGCCATGTCGGGATGTGCTTCTGTCACCACACCGGCGCCACAACAGGCTGCCGACGTGAGTTCGACGACCTCGATTCCCAATTGGCTGATGATCGCTCTCGTCGATTGATAGAGTTCCGGCGTCGCCCCTTGCGCCGCACAGCCGGGGTAGAGGGCATATTTCATGGTGTGCCGCTATGGGAGATGAGACTTGGCCCGATTGAAAGACTCTCGAAGATCGTCCAGCGCAGCCGACGTTTTCGACTTCACCTGCTCCCAGGAAGAGGCCGTTGCGGATTGAATCTCCTTCGCTTTCTTTTCGGCCAGATCCTTTTTCTTTTCTAAATCACCGACCGCCTTCTGAAGGTCCGCTTTCGCTTCCGCCGACGCATGCTTGACCTGTCCACGGAGCTCTGTGATGCGCACTTGCATCTCATCCAATTCTGTTTGGACCTTTCGCTGAAACGCATCTTTCTGCTGAATCGTATAATCCTTGGTCGCCTTTACGGCTTCCTGCGTTTCCTTGATCACGGTATCACCGGTCACGGGCTTATCCGGCGATCCAGCTGCGACGATAACGGGAATAATGAGTAACCCTATCCCCGTGATTCCCCCTAACCAGCCAGCATACCTCTTCATAGAAATCACCTCCATTCAACTACCGAGATAAGTATAACTTCCGCATGCTGGAAAGTCACCGTACAGACTGTCACGTATGAAGTGCGGAGATTTGTAGGTGAGGATCCTTGCCGTATGTGAAGCGAAGAAGGGAGAGGAAGGCAGCCCGTAATGCGACTGTGAAATAGCTCCCAGTATGTCTTTACGGTCTCGAAATTTCGTCCGACTGCCGGGTGGATGAATGGTTCCGGTTGATGCCCCTTTCATGATTGGCCATGCGGCCTGCTCTCAAGTTGGCCGGCACGGCGACATCCATCTTCGCAGGCTTCGGCTCTTTTCTCTTACTCATCATCTCAATGAACGTATCTTTGTTGATCGAAAGATTCAGACGTTCGTTGAATTTTTTCTCCTCGACTATGGTCGATGACACCCTTCCGGTGTAGTCGTGACCGGGATAGACGATTGTATCGTCCGGCAACGCGAAGAGTTTCTTGCGGACGGAGTCGAACAGTTGGTCCGCGGATCCGCCTTGAAAATCCGTACGACCATTGCCGCGTATGAACAGGGTATCCCCTGTGAAGACCGCGCCGGGCAGGAGATAGCTGGTGCAGGTGTCCGTATGGCCAGGAGTCGCAAGCGCCTTCATCGTGGTATTGCCGATCTGCAGCTCTTGGCCCTCGTGTAGGAACATATCCGCCCCCGTCACCATACCCTGTGCGCCACCACCAAAGACGATGACTGCACCGGTACGATCTTTGAGAATCGAAGCCCCGGTAATGTGGTCGGCATGGATGTGCGTTTCGACGGCAAAGACAAGGGTCAGGCCCAGTTCATCAAGTGTTTTGAGATCCCGTTCGACATTTTCGATGACGGCATCAATGATAGCAGCTTTGCCGAAGGCTCGGTCGCCCACAATATAGGTGCGGCCTTCCGCCCTGTCGTCAATATCCTGTATCCCATTCACGTCTAGAAGGACAGTGACGGTATAGGTGTCTCCAATTGCCATGATGTACTCCGAGGATTTCCAAGTTGTGTGACTCCCTTACGGCACTTAAGAACCTTCCTGATGCTTGCCAACCAGGTTGTCCCGTTTATACGGCTCCATCTCAATCTGCTTTACCGTGTGCTGGAGGCGGGCCCATTCTTCCGGTGCCATCGTCACAAACTCAATACCGAATTGCCGCCCTCGAGTCCACCGGACTAGTGCTTGATCAATCTTGATTGGAGTTTCGGGCTCCATCGCGGTAATCCGAACCTCCAGAGAAACTCCCGGCTGAACATCGGTAGGGCTTTCGATGCGACAACCCCTGATGGAGAGATCGACGAGGACGCCCTCTCCACCGACCATACCAATAGACGAAAACGAACTGCGAAATTTGACGTGTAACCGGAGGTTCTTTCGCTGCTCCATCATCGCACCTCGCATGGGACGGTAGGGCTACCCCTTGATGTTCCCGATCGGACGCAATTCCACCACCTTCTTTGTAATTCCCGCACGATCGACCGATTCGACAACTTCGGAAATATTTTTGTAGGCCAGACCAGCCTCTTCCGCCAGGCCC
Source organism: Nitrospiraceae bacterium (assembly GCA_036522375.1). Taxonomy (GTDB): domain Bacteria; phylum Nitrospirota; class Nitrospiria; order Nitrospirales; family Nitrospiraceae; genus Palsa-1315. The sequence continues at coordinate 133 of DATDFW010000092.1, read as the reverse complement.
GACATCGACGCAGCTTTGACCAGAATACCCCGCTGTTTCATCTGCTGCTGCAGTTGCTCGCCTCGAACCGTTCGCTTCGCTTGCGCGCGGGACATCGTTCTCCCGGACCCATGCATCGTCGACCCAAACGTGT
>DATDFW010000091.1:0-2760 GCA_036522375.1 Nitrospiraceae bacterium | reverse complement strand
TTGCGAGCTCAGCAGGGGAGGTACGATCTGACGTAGCAATCTGTCGCTTGATGGCATCCATCGCCGCTTTAATTGCATCCGTACCAAATAGAAGTGCCAGTTCGATAGTCGACTTGGACTGAGCAGTTGGATTTACGGTGGCACATGGGGAGCTAGTCATTGAGCTAGGCACTTGTATTGTTTGTTGGCTACAGCCATGAATGGTTGCCACGAGCAGAAAGGAAGATAGAAAACGTAACAAGACCATATGTTTCATTTGCTGTTCCTCTATCTTGAGAGTAGTGAGATGTCCTGCTGTGGGTATTGAGGGAACATCTTCCCGAAGACTAATGCTGAGATAATTTTGATATGCGGTGGATGTTCGCAAACCCGGCCTCCTCGGTATGACTCATTGTCGGAGGTGCAGCAAGTAAGCCTTCCCCTCTCAATATCGATCTCGCGATGAGAGCTATCGTCAGGTCCGGATAGTGAGTTGGCAGGAATGGGAAAGACTGAGCGCCTTGTGTGCAGGGGAGACCCGATGATTTCGAAGCGGGTCGGCCTTCCCCCTATAGTCAGGACTCAGCATCCAGGGTGGGAAACCTCCTCAGGAGGATTCCTTGATCATGCGTTTATACACCTGGACATAATGCTTAGTCATGTGCTCGGCCGTGAATCGCTCTTCAAACACTCGGTGACATCGACTTCGATCGACCTCGCCAATACGCCGGACTGTTTGCGCCATCTCTTGCTCATCCGTGCAGAGAAACCCTGTCGCTTCATGATCGATAAGTTCGGGGACCCATGGCGATAAGTCACAACCGGGGTCCCGCACGCTAATGCTTCGATCAGAAATAGGTCGAATGACTCGGGCCGATATGGGACATATTGATATTAATTATCCAAGTCAGGCTTGACCGGGGGAAAAATCCAGTGATAGGCCTATTGAGCCGTCAGTTGGTACGAGAACCGAACCTTACCGCTGTCATCGATGATTGTCGCGTCCAGCGTCGTTCCCCGTACAGTCACCTTGCCAAAGTTCATGAAGCCGCCTTCACTGAACAACGTGGTTGGCTTGAAGGCCGGATTGGGCAGGAGAGGCGCCTTCGACGCACCGGACAGCGGCCCACAGATGAACTCATGAAAATCGATCACCCCGTCGCCATTCGCATCATAGGCATTCGCTTGCGCGTAGTGGACGTCTCCGGCCAACCAGACGACATTCCGGATCCGCCGCGACATGATTGTGTCCACAATCACGCCTAACTCAGTTTGAAACCCCGTTCCGTCTTTTCCCCTCGCCCAACTGTCATTGCCTGGCATAGCCAAGCCCCCGCCCTTCGGAGTCGATAACGGCACACTGGTTGCGATCAGCTTCCACCTAGCAGTGGACCGGATCAGTCCATCCAGTAACCACGCAAGTTGCGTCTGTCCCAACATCGTTTTATTCGGCCCATCCAAATCGGCGTTGCGGCTGCGATACTGCCGAGTATCCAGGATAAAGACTTCGAGATCGGCGCCATAGCGCAGTTGCCGATACAACCGCGTGGGGTCATCGGGCGCTGTGCGAATCGGCCAATATTCCAACAACGCCTGCCGGCCCAGCGGCATCTGAGGATCGTACGGGCCTGAAAAATTGTTCCTGACATCGTGATCATCCCATGTGGCCCAGACAGGAACCGACGTAAGAAACCGTTGAAGGGCTACCGATCCATGCTGATAGCGATGCTTCGCTCGATACTGACCAAGGGTCGATGCCGTAAACTCGCTGCCCGAGGCATTGGGAGGGGATGGACACTGGTCATCGCCGTAGATGAGATCGCCCAACAGAATCGTAAAGTCCGGCTCCTGAGCTCGTAGTATATCGAAGATCGGATAGCCAGTCTGTTCATCACGACAACGATGTTGTCCCCCCAGATCGGCACTCCACAGAAACGTGGTGGGCACAGACTCATGTGATAGAGGCGCAGTCAGGAATTCGCCTTGTGTTGTGACAGTCGTAGACCCAGACGGCTGTACGGGCTGAATGGTGCGGACTTCATAGCGGTAGCGAGTGGCTGGGATCAGCCCTGTCAGTGGAACCTTCACTGTAAAATCCTGCTCCTTATTCGTGGCGAACTGTTCTGTTTTCATCGAGGGCTGTTGTTGCGCCCCTCCCAGTTCAGATTGCTCCCAATTTTTAACAGTGGAAAAACGGACCTCGACCTGAGCGGGACCATCCGTCCGAAACCAGACTACGGCAGAGTCGCTGGTCACATCGCCTGTCGCAATTCCATGGGATACGGCTCCAGTCCCTGAGGAAGCTGACGCCTCAAACGCACTGTCGAGACAATACGTTTGTTGTTCTAATGGGTAATATCCTCCAGGCACATTCGGATAATCGGAGATCGCATAACGGCCGGTCTTCCACACGTGCACACACCGGACGACCACATAGGGCGCCAGCCTCTGGACGCCATTGATGGCGACGTTTTGGGTGCCTTTCACGAGCCCCACCAGGATGAATTTATTTCCTTGCTGGAGCCCTAGAGGGTCTATGAATCCTTTGTAGAAAAACACAAACCAGCCAGTAGGTTTGGCGGTCTCCACAACCTCTGTCGCAGATTGAGTGAGAGGCAACTCCTCGGCTGTAATTAACGATCCATTAGACGTCTGTTCAATGGCAATGATCCGACCTCCTGCTTGGGCCAGACGGTCTTTAAAATAGACGTCGGCCTCTGGATTAGAAATTCCCATTTGCAGCGCAGGGTCTAGATCCTTAACCGCAGACGGTGGGAACAA
>DATDFW010000090.1:0-3853 GCA_036522375.1 Nitrospiraceae bacterium | reverse complement strand
CTTTCGTGTCTTTCCTCTTCCGTTCTTTGCTGAGCCACCGGCCTTTGCCATCAGTTGCTCTTTCCGTTTGAGAACTCGCGCGTTCAAGTCTTCCCAGTCGATCGAGCTTTCTTCTGCTTGCGGAAGGATCTCGCCCTCTTCCTCCTCAATATGTGCATTGACAAGCTCCCCCAGCACTTTTAATTTGGCCTTGAAGCGTTCATCTTGTGCTCTCAACTTTTTGAGCTCTGTGAGCAGGACATGCATGACATGATGTTCCTCTATGGCTTCATTCATCAATTCGTCGGCGTCGATGTGTTCCCGAATCGCAGGATATATTAATCGCTCTTCCAAGGCGGCATGGATCTCCAGCTCATGCATAATCGTTTGAGCGATTTCCGATCTCTGCGATGAGTCGGCCTCTTGATAGTTTTCGAATAACCGTTTCACGGTATTATGGTCATCCTTCAGCATTTGAATGACCGACGATCCGATGGATTGAGAAGAAGTGGACATGACGAACCTCCTTAATATTTGCAAAAAGTTTGAGTTTGTGCCCCGACGTTTCGTACGCTATCACAGGAATCGTTCGTCATGACCTAGTCAAGTCCCTGGCATCTGGGGTTATGGCCAGTGTTTGATCACGTTTCAAAGCTTATAAAGTGTCTCGACTGGCCGGCTCGTGTGGACCCGACAGTCGACCCAACCACCCTCGCTCCATAATCATTCCGCCCGAATATGCACGTCATGTCGGAGAGCAGGTCATGGTGATCGGCTGGCTCGTGACCGACCAAGCATGGTGAGCCCAAGGTCGTGGTAATCAGTTTTTCGAGACACGTGCTATTCACTATCAGAAACTGTCCTGTAATCCTGTATTTGGATAAGTTCACGAAGAAATAATTCCAGTTCTTCTGCCATTAGCTGAATATGGGCTTCCAGGGTTTCTAACATAGACGCTCTCGCTCGCAACTCGCTTGCAGCATACGTTCCACCCTTACCAAAGATAAGAGCAATGCGTTCCTGCTCGCCTGTAGAACCCGCTTCCCCAAGCCGACCTTCTTGACGCCAGGCTTGGATTATTTCGCTCTGAGAAGTGCGGGGCTGATCTTTATGCCGCCGTTGTAGGAAGCGCCAAATTGCAGGTGAAAACACCCGGGATGTTTTGGGATTGTCCCACACTTCCTTTAATAAATTTCTCTCATGTCGAAAGGGTTGCTTGGAGGTCGTAAAGAGGGCGCTGCCCCCAAAGAGTGCGGCCACAACTCCGCCTGCGACCTCGGTCGCATCACTGACCGCGGTCGCGCCCCCAGCCAAACCGATGCCACCAGAGACCACTGAGGCAACTCCAGCGACGACAATGGAGAGTAAGGTTAATCGTTTGACCATGGCTGTATCGAAGGCGTCCATCTGATCGGCACTCTGATCCGCTCGATCTCGTTCGCATACGATTTCGGCGGTGATGGATGACACTTCGAATAGTGTCAGGAGCAGTCGATCAGTAAGCATTTGACGTAACTCTAAAAATCGCAAGCTGTGCATCTCGCCAGCCTGCTTCAATGCTGCGAGTTGGGCAAGGATAGATTGCGCATTAATAACTTTGGCCAATTCGATGGCCCGGTGGGATAGCGCTAAACCTGGATATTGTTCTAGTTCAGAATCGTCGACTTGATCGATGATATTACCGGAAGGAGCGTTGACAGGAGCACAGATATGCTCCAGGTTTATGGTTTCTTGACGAGTGGGAGGAAGGAGAAATGTGCAACCCGTTCCCGCCAGACTCACCAAAAATAGACAGCCCATCAACAAGACATTGATTAGTCGAAGCTGGGGGGTACATCGCATGCGACGGACGACGATATTCTCGCACCGGCTAGCCCGCATCGCCTGCTACGTTCGTAAAGCTAGGAGTACAACAAATACATGAAATCGGCGGAAGGATCCAGAGCGTCGTTTCATTGGACTGAAAAATCCACACCCATTGTGCGCCTTCTGTTTTGGGCCACTTTCACCATATGGTTACATATGCCATTTAACCGTGAGAACAGACACTCGGTATCACCCTAGACGCCACACATCAAATCGAATGCGCTTCGTAGATTCTCAGCATTCCATCAAAGTCAGCCATTATATTCCGTAAGTAGTGTGTCGATTCACGATTACTACGATGAAAGTCCTCCACGCTGAATTAGGACACCAAGGCACAAATCTAGGCCGGCCTAAAGACAAGACCTAGGAAACACGCATGCAGGGGTTCCAATACCTTTAGAACCCTACCCCCTCGAGTGCCTCACCTTGCGGTTTGCTTACACGCCAAGCTCGGCCTCGCGGCTGCTTTATCGGGTTCGGATTGACCAGCTCAACCAGCCTCCAAGGAAAGCCGTGAGAAGAAAGGTCGTCCCAATGCCTAGGATGCCTGCCATTTCACCAAATCGTTCTGTGACCCATCCGAACATGCTGATTCCACAGATCGCGGCAGTCATCGCACCTGTGTTATAGAGACTCATCACCCGCCCGACGAGATTTCCCGGAGTCAGTTCCTGCATGACACTCCACGCGATCGGAGTGAAGGCCCCAACGCCCCCACCGATGACGATCATGAGCAGTCCGACAAGGAATAGCTCCCTCGTCCAGACGAGCATTCCTATCGCCAGCCCACACACCGCGCTCGTCCAAGCAATGATATGGATTCGATCGGCAAGAGTTCGCTCGGTGAACCACAGCAGTACGATCGACATGACAAGTAAACCCACTCCCATGGTAGACCATAGGTACCCCACCTCGATCGGTCCCAGATCCAGCATTTTCTTCGTAAAGACTGGGAACAACGTCGTCAGTGCGCTGGCACCGAATCCATAAAACCCCGCCGCCACAATCAACAGCAGCATCATGCGTTCCTTGGAGATGACGAAAACCAGTCCTTCCTTCAGATCGCGGAAAAGAGAACGGTCGCCCGTATGTTGTTGCTCGGCCCGGCTCAGCGGACTCAGTCGCACAAATGCCAGACATAGTGCTGATGCGAAATACGTGGCGGCATTCAAGCAGAGGACTTCCTGAGGACCGAACAGGGCAATCCCTATCCCGCTCAAGGCCGGACCGAAGATGATACCCAGACTGGTCGTGCCCTGGATGAGTGCATTTGCCGATGTGTATTGTGTGCGGGACACGACCATGGGAATTGATGCCGTGAGGGTCGGACTCAAGGCGGCCATCGCCAGGGCATCCACAAGAACCAGGACATACAGGAAATTCACGGTAAACGTGTCCACTGAAATCGCGCAGGGAACAAATCCGATGAGGATGGCCCGGAACACATTCGAACCGATGAGCAGGAGTTTTTTGGGTAACCGGTCTACAAACACACCGATCAGCGGGCCGCACAGAATAGGGGGAATCGTCTGTAGCAGTCCAATCGCGGTCGTTTTGAGCGGCGACCCTGTAATCGAATAGACGAACCAGAGCAGCGCAAGCTTTGAAATGCCGTCGCCGACTTGGGATACCAGCTGACTGAGCCATATCAAGCCGAAGTCTCTCGTGAGGGGAAGGCGTCGGCGGACCTCGACGTGCGCTTTTTTGTGTTCGATCTTGCGCGCAGGGGTAAAACTCGGTATCAACATGAATCAAAGCTTCATCCCTCGCGCTCAATTCTGACCCTGTCTGTCTTCACGTCCGGGGGACCCTATTGACGGCTTCGACCGCCCCAACACAATTACATGGAACCGGTCCGGTGCCGCTTGTTGGATTTGCGAGGAAACTCTCTATTGTTCTTTTTCCATCCATTCTTTCCATGGGACGTTTAGGCACTGGCCGAGAAGGTAGGCCAGGACATAGTACTCGTAGAAAGAATGGATGGAAAAAGAACAATAGAGAGTTTCCT
>DATDFW010000089.1:0-4873 GCA_036522375.1 Nitrospiraceae bacterium | reverse complement strand
GCCTGCCGCAAGACAAAAACCTACGCGCCTCACAACAGGAGTATTATCGTGGAAGTGGAATCGTTGGCAGAGGTGCGGGAGGCCCTCGCAGGGCGAGCCGACATCATTCTGCTGGATAACATGAACCCCACAATTGTCCGTCAAGCCATTCGGATGATCAAGGGGCGAGCACTCGTGGAAGTATCAGGAGGGATCACGTTGAAGAATGTTCGAGCGATGGCGGAAGCAGGCCCCGACCGCATTTCCATCGGAGCCCTCACCCATTCAGCCCCGGCTGCGACACTCAGCCTGGTGCTCGAACCGTTTATCAGGGGCCGAGGAAAGCGAACACGCTCATAGCCCATGCACCCCTTCTCACTTCCGCTCAGCCTCGATGTGATCCACAGCACTTTGGCCACGCAGGCCTTGGGCCATCGACTCGAACTGCGCGATCAAATCGACTCAACGAACCGCGAGGCTGTCGCCCTTGCCCATGCTGGGGTTGAACACGGCACAGTTGTGGTGGCCGACTCACAAACGGCAGGCCGCGGTCGGCTTTCGCGACGATGGTTTTCTCCACCCGGCGTCAATCTGTATTGTTCCATCGTGCTTAAAAAATCGATCGCCACCGATCGCCATACCGAGTGGCTATCATGGCTCCCATTGATGACTGCCCTGGCCGCAGCTGAAGCCATCGAAACGATTGCTGCAGCACACGTCGCGGTAAAATGGCCGAATGATCTGCTCATTGCCGAGCGCAAGGTTGGCGGCATCCTTTGCGAAAGTGGAACAACGATACAATCCGAACCGTTTCAAATTATCGGCATTGGATTGAACGTCAACGGAGAACAAAGCGGCTTCCCAGAAGAATTGCAAGAAACAGCCACAACTATCCGTCATGAGACAGGCTATCCGGTCGAACGTAATAGGCTTCTCGTACAGTTCCTCCACGAACTTGAAGTATGTGTTGAAGAATTTGAATCCCATGGAACAGAGCGAGTCGCCCTCGCCTATCAGCATCACTGTGGAACGCTCGGGAAAGTGGTTAAAGTCACGCTGACCGACGGCAAGGAATTCGTCGGATTGGCTGAAGGTATCGAGCAGGACGGATCGCTACGAGTCATCCAATACCCGCTTCCCACGGATGGCCGCTCCCCGGATGTTCATCACCTTCGTGTAGCCGACATTGTCCATCTTCGCTCCTAGCGAAATTCCCCGGCGAACCGTACAATAGGCATTATGTTATTCGCTATAGACATCGGCAATACCAACATTGTCTGGGGCGTGTATGAGGACCGCACTCTGGTCGCCCATTGGCGATTGGCCACGGACGTGAAAAAAACATCGGACGAGTACGGCATCCTCTTTGCCAATTTCCTCGCGGCTGCAGGAATTCCCTCTCAACGTCTCTCCGGCGCGATTATTTCAAGTGTCGTACCTGCACTGACCGGGACCGTCGAAGACATGTTGGAACAATATTTTCATCAACACCCCTTAATCGTCACCTCGGATACGGATACGGGACTGACACTCCGTTATGCCAACCCAAAAGAAATCGGCAGCGACCGGCTGGTGAATGCTGCTGCGGCCTATCATAAATATCGCCGCGATCTCATCGTCGTCGATTTCGGCACCGCTACAACCTTTTGCGCCATTACGGTTGAGGGCGACTACCTCGGAGGCGTCATTGCCCCGGGCCTCGGCATCTCCGCAGAAGCCCTTTTTACCCGGGCCGCCAAACTGGCCAAGGTGGAATTGATCCGTCCGAAGACCGTGATTGGCACCGACACTGCCAGCAGTATTCAAGCCGGCCTCGTATTCGGATATGCAGGACTAGTCGACAATGTGGTCCGGCGGATGGAACGGGAACTCGGCCGATCTGTCTATGTCATCGGTACCGGAGGACTCAGTTCCATCCTGGCAGCAGAAATCACTTCCATTCAAAAAATTGAACCTCTCCTGACATTAGAAGGTCTTGAACTTCTCTACCGACGAGCCCGAGGTAGCCCTCCTGCCGGTCTGTTGGTCTAGCCGAGTAGCGTGAAGCGCGAAAAAGGCGAGACGAGCGTGACGAGGGAGGTACCCGTTATTGCTTTTCCCGCCAGTCTCGCAGGACGCGGTTCTCAGCAATTTGCCGGACATCTCTTCCCATACAAGTAATTAATTTTTCTGGCCTGGTTGACTTTATGAGCCATATGGCTATCTTTTGAAAAAACAGGAGTCCTGCATGACTGAAGAACAACAGAATGCGAATACAATCGATGACTTGGACCCATTATCGGAGAATGTCGCCCCTCTTACAGAGGAAGAGGGGCAGGTTGAGAAACTTCAGCAGGCTCTCGCGGCGAAGGCTAAAGAAGTAAATAGTTTGAATGATAAATATCTTCGCCTTGCCGCCGAGTTTGATAACTATAAGCGATTGACTCAGCGGGACCAACGCGATCAGATCCGGTTCGGCAATGAACAATTGCTGAAAGAACTCTTACCGGTTGTCGATAATCTCGAACGGGCCATTAAGGCCTCGCGAAATGGGGGTAGCAGCGACATCCTTATACAGGGCGTGGATCTCACGCTCAAACAGTTAACGGGAGCCTTGACGAGATTTCATGTCATTCCCGTTGAGACAGCCGGTCAGCCGTTTGATCCTGCAAAGCATCAAGCCGTCACCTCCGTCGCGTCCGAGGAAATTCCGGAGCGGCATGTCGTGGATGAGTTTCAGCGAGGATACCTCTTGCATGACCGTATCTTGCGGCCAGCCATGGTAAGCGTATCAAAGGGACAGGAGAACGGCACACAGGGAATAAACGACTCGAATAGTTCATCGTAACAACATTACGGACAGATCTAGTAAGAGAGGAGTAGACACATGGGCAAAGTAATCGGCATCGACCTTGGAACCACGAACTCCTGCGTTTCCATCATGAGTGGCGGCGAACCGATTGTCATTGCGAACGCAGAAGGAGCCCGCACAACTCCGTCTGTGGTCGCCATTACGGAGAAGGGCGAACGCCTCGTTGGACAGATTGCGAAGCGCCAGGCCATTACGAATCCGGAGAACACGATCTTCTCGGTGAAGCGCCTCATGGGCCGCAAGTTCAGAAGTCAACAAGTGACAGACGCAGCCAAGCGGCTGCCCTACAAGATCGTCGAGGGAGACAACGGCGATGCGCACGTCGAATTGCGCGGCAAGCGTTATAGCCCGCCGGAAATCTCCGCCATGATTCTGCAAAAGATGCGGCAGACCGCCGAGGACTATCTCGGCGAGAAAGTCACCGAAGCGGTCATTACCGTCCCGGCCTACTTCGACGACAGCCAACGTCAAGCTACCAAAGATGCAGGCCAGATCGCAGGTTTGAATGTCCTCCGGATCATAAACGAACCGACCGCTGCGTCCCTCGCCTATGGTCTGGACAAGAAGAAGGACGAACGGATCGTCGTCTATGACTTGGGTGGCGGTACGTTCGACGTCTCCATCCTTGAAATCGGTGATGGCGTCTTCGAGGTCAAATCAACCAATGGCGACACCTATCTCGGCGGCGACGACTTCGATCAGCGCGTCATGGACTGGTTGGTCGATGAGTTCAAGAAGGATCAAGGCATTGATCTTCGAAAAGATCGAATGGCTCTCCAACGCCTGAAAGAGGCGGCGGAACGCGCCAAGATCGAACTTTCATCGTCACAGGAAACCGAGATCAATCTCCCCTTCGTCACTGCGGACGCCAACGGGCCGAAACACCTGGTCACGAAACTGACCCGTGCAAAACTTGAGCAGTTGGTCGAAGACCTGATTAAACGATCGATCGATCCCTGCAAGAAGGCACTCTCCGACGCCGGAGTCACCGCAGGCGACATCAAGGAAGTCGTCCTTGTCGGCGGCATGACACGCATGCCAAAAGTCATTCAAGCCGTCAAAGAGTTTTTTGGAAAAGAACCGCACCGGGGCGTGAATCCCGACGAAGTAGTGGCGATCGGTGCCGCCATCCAAGGAGGCGTGCTCAAGGGCGAAGTGAAGGACGTGCTGCTCCTCGATGTGACGCCTCTCTCGCTGGGTATCGAAACCCTTGGCGGTGTCTTTACAAAGTTAATCGAGCGTAACACAACCGTCCCGACGAAAAAGAGCCAGGTTTTCTCGACGGCTGCCGACAATCAAACGGCGGTGACCATTCGAGTCTTCCAAGGCGAACGCGAGATGGCAAACGACAACAAGCTACTCGGGCAGTTCGACTTGGTCGGCATTCCTCCCGCCCCGCGTGGGATGCCACAAGTCGAAGTCACGTTCGACATCGACGCGAATGGCATCGTCCATGTCTCAGCCAAGGACTTAGCCACACAAAAGGAACAGTCCATCAAGATCACTGCGTCCAGCGGCCTGAGCAAGGAAGAAGTCGAAAAGCTGGTCAAGGATGCGCAGGCCCATACGGAAGAGGATAAGAAGCGCCGGAAGACCGCTGAAGCCAAAAACCAGGCGGATACACTGATCTACCAGACGGAAAAAAATCTGACTGAGCACGGCGACAAGATCGCCGCAGAAGACAAGACCAAGATTCAAGATGCAGTGGCCGCGCTGAAGAAAGCGATGGAGGGAACAGACCCCGATGCGATTGAATCGGCCACCCAAACTTTGACGACCGCATCCCACAAGTTGGCTGAGGAAATGTATAAGAAGGCGTCGGCATCGGCTGCAGCCGACAGCGGGACCGGTGGCGCCGGAGGAAACGGAGCCGCAGGAGGATCCGGCGAAACGAAGACGGATGGGAAAGTCGTCGATGCGGAATTCGAAGAAGTAGATAAGGACAAGAAATAAATTAGAATGCCGTCAGCGAGACCGAGCTTCGCCGATATACGGGGCTCGGTCTTGTTGCACTGTTACCCGAAGAGATGGCGTCCATGTCTA
>DATDFW010000088.1:0-2977 GCA_036522375.1 Nitrospiraceae bacterium | reverse complement strand
TAACCCCCCGGCGAAAAGGGTCGCGGACTTTGAATCTGGCAAAAGCTATATGGCTACTACTCACACCAATGAGGATCTGAGTACGCTCTCAAAACCCTTGAAATGTTGGGGAAGGAATTCGGAATCATTGGGAGAAGGAGTCGCCGGAAGCAACGACGCCGGATTTTAGAATTCCCTTTGTTGCCTGATTCAGGTAACAAGGCCTCATGGTCGCTTATAAGCGCGTTAAATCCCGGTATGACGCTGGAGGAACTCGAGGAGGATGAGGAAGACGATGATGCCGACTAACGGGGGGGAGCCCGGCCCATCCGGGGCCTCAGCCACGCCGAATCACCCTGCCACGATGACAACGCTCCTCACAGAACAGGAGACCGCCACCTTGCTCAAGATCTCGAAGAAATCGGTGCAAGGTTGGAGATATCGCGGCGCGCTGACCCTACGCGATCGCCGACACGGCGGACTCCGTCAGACGGGCGACGACGCAGGCCTCCTAAATCCCCCATCAGCCGGCCTCGACCCGCGACCGCCTCGGTCTCGCCTGGGGGCCGCGGCCCTCCGAGTGCGACTTGAGTGGAGGCCAAAGACAGACGGCCCCTCGCGACCTGCGTGCAGATGTTACTTTCGCAGGTCGATGAACAAACCTATGATCAATATTGGGGATGTGATGCAGACCGCAGTTCCACGGTGCTCCCCGTGTGCTGTGGTCAGCACACGGGGACTTAACCCCGTCGATCATCGATTAATATTGCTTGACTCCCATGCTCAATGCGTCCAGAGTGACTTTAGCGAGGTGTGAAGCTCGCTGACTGTCCCATCTCTTGCGCTTCCTGATCCTTCTGGGCGTGACCGATTCTCCAGTCTCCTCCGTTTCGATGTCAGAGTTGCTCTGAACGGCTGTATGCCTTGTGTCGTGGTCTGCTCATGGAGGCGACCGGGACGCCGGCCATCTGCTCCAGAGGACTATTCGACTCACGCTCGCAGTCCATAGAAAGGAGTGGGCCATGCTCTACTACGCACTGGTATTCCTGGTCGTCGGTGTGATTGCCGGTGCCCTGAATCTTGCCGGGGTGTCCGCGGTGGCAGTCCAGATTTCGTGGGTGTTGTTCTTGGTCGGGATTGCGTTGGTCGCGATCCATGTCATCACAGGGCGCTCCGCTCGGACTGCATGACCGGAAGCTGTCGGGATGGCCGACAGTGTCCCGGCATGATGACCTGACGCCACGCCGACATTGCGGTATCGAGGTTTCATACAGGAGGAAGATGTGATGAATGCTGAACAACTCAAGGGGAAATGGACCCATTTCAAAGGCGATTTGAAACAGAAGTGGGGCAAGTTTACCGATGATGATTTGAAGCAGATCGAAGGGAACTACGAGAAATTTATCGGCAAAGTCCAAGAACGGTATGCCGGGAAAAAGGTCGAGCTGATGAAGTGGGCGGACATGTGGCATGCGAAGCCGGCGGCGACGAAAGCCGTGGAGAAGAAGCCCCGCTGAGGGGATTCCACTCGCGAAAGATGTTTGACGAGACACTTTTATGTTTCGGTTAAGGAGAAGAGCATGAATACACGCTATTTCCTGACACTCTGCACGGCCTTAGTGATCGGTGGGACACTGATTACCGGATCGGCGCACGCGGTCAACAAGGCCGATGAGAAAACGCCGATCACTGACGCATGGCTGACGTCGAAGACCAAGATTGCCCTGTTTGCCGATGCCCGGGTCAAAGGAAGCGAGATCAATGTCGAGACCTCACATGGATTGGTGATGATCCGTGGCAAAGTGGATTCTGACGAGGCGAAGCAGGCGGCGGAAGGGATTACCAAAGGTATCAACGGCGTCAAGAGTGTGAAGAACGAACTCCAAATCGTCGCCCCTGCCAAACGGGAGTGGATGAATGACGATGCGTCGATTACGATACGGGTCATCGCGAAGATTGCGAAAGACTACGCTCTGAGTGTTGCCGGTATCCATGCCGAGACCAATGCAGGCGTGGTGTCGCTGAGCGGCGAAGTGTCGAGCCTAATGACCAGTGCCCAAGCGTCTTGGACTGTCTGGCAGGTTCCCGGCGTAAAGTCGGTAAAGAACGATCTGACGGTGAAAGAGAAGGCGTAAGATTTCACTCCCGGGACACAGGCGCTGTCGTCCGTCGACATCCGACCATCATGGTGTCGACGGACGACAAGGTTGGGTCAGCTGAGCAATGGTGAATAGACAGCCCCGTCTGACTCCTCAGTAGGCTCATCGCCACATCCGAATGAAGGACCAAAGAAAAGGTCGACATGATCGCATGTGTGAGCGTAGTGTTGACACTTGCCGGCTTTCTAGTCTGGTTCCTCACCACACTACCTCAGGGACATAGTGAGTTGGTGACGTTATAGCATCGTCGCATCCAGAGACATTAGCGGATATCTTCCCCGCCTTTCGATTCATCATGGGTATGGGTTGGCTGGTCAAGAGCCGATAAAGAGTTTTGCAGGACTAAAGGAGAGGTCCTCGCAAAGGCTATTACCTGTATCTGATGAATAACTCAGGGACCCTTCTGTGGAAGACCGAGCTGCCCTAGCTGACGCTCAGGCTTCTGTGTCGTATCGGACCTCGACTTCGACAGAGACGTAAGCCTTGAAACATTCGTCTCGAACGAACGTGGCTCTAGGCAAGACGTACCGAAGAGGGCCATCCAAGTCGTCAGCTTGGGTGCAAACTGGTTCGCGATCCCTCGCCTGTAGGAAAGAGATCTCACACGTGAAGGTAAGCAGCAAAATTAATCTCTCAGGCTTGCTCCATTTCAGGGCCAGCTTCCCTGAAAACGACTTGGCAGAAAAGTACGCCAGTGGTGAACCTCCGTTGCGTTCGGAGCTCTTCAGTGCCGATCAAATGGAGCAACACGGCAAGATCCTGGCCGGCCTGCACCGATTGAGTCCCGAGCAGGCCCCGGATCAACTGCTGAGCAGGTTGGCGGAGAACGAAGACGTCTT
>DATDFW010000087.1:0-3275 GCA_036522375.1 Nitrospiraceae bacterium | reverse complement strand
CCATGCGCAGCCGGACAGTACAACCAACATCGTCGACACCACCCCGATTCGACTCACGAACCGCGACCCCTCTCTCATGGCATCACCCGTTGAAGGAACAGGGCGGTCTCGCCAGGCCCAAGTGTCAGGGTCCGCATGCCTTCCGGTGTCAGAGCGTCATTCACTTCGCCGGCTAATCGATTCTGCACCTGGTAACGCCCAGGTGGAACCCAGACCCGTGCGAGATGGATTTCATCGGGTAACGTCTGCCAGCTCCGCTTATCGGCTTCTTCCGATGCCACCGCCAATCCTTTGGCCAGCAGACCCACGAGAAGACCGACCCATGGCCCCGCATCTTTCCCCGCTGCGTGCTGAGCCCCTCTCATCGCTCCCTCAGCCAGCGCAAACTTCGTGGCAGCGCGGGCCAGAGCCTTCACCGTGATTCCAGGCATTCGTTCCGCTAGCGCTTTATCTGCCAACGCCGACACGTTATGCACGACCTCAGTGTTCAGGATCACCTGCTTGCCATCATCCGGGATGAGACTCACCCTATCGACAGGCACCTGCGTTTTCTGCGGAACCAGCCGTGGCAAGGCCACGCGAACGACGTGTCCGTTAAGCCCGTACAAGACCGTGTCCACACCCCGATTGGACTGCCGATTCGACTGCGAGAATCCGCGGTTGAGGAGCACCAACTGGAGTGCATCGAGACCGATCGGCAAGTCAAGAAACTGATCCTCCTTGCGTGGGGCGCGGCCATTATAGCTGATCACAACAACTTGAGCGAGTTGTTGCAATGCCTGACTGGTCTCCCATCTTGTATCGGGAAATAGAGATCGGTAGGCGACCAATTCCTGTGTGAAATGCAATGCCTCGGCCGTCCGTAATAGATCTGCCCGCAGCTGGGACGGAACGGCCGTGTGCGACCACGAACGGGTCGCATCAAAGATCTCATACGCATTCCGATAAGCAATAAATGCATTATTCACGTCGCCGGTGCTCTCATAGAGAATGCCGCTCAGATAGCGGGCAAAGCCGTCATCCCGATAGGCATCCTTTTCTTTGGTTCGATCCGACAGAACATTGAGTCGGTGATCGATACGCCGGGCCTCGACGAGCGCATCTTGCCACTGACCCAACACCGCATAGTTGAGTGCCTTCAGGACATTGATCATCACCTGTTCGTAGGGATCGCCCTCATAGGGTAATGCCGTGTCATTCGTCATGAACGCGAGGGTTTCAGTTCGAATCTTTCGAGTATAGAGACGATCCACTTCCTCCTCAGCCTCCTCTAATACGGCGTTGCTCTGCTGATAGTCGCCGGAAAGTTGAAGGGTCATTCCGCGATCCATGCCATAGAGCACACGGCTTTTCTCGCCATATTCCTTTTCATCCCGCTGGACAATCGCATCAGCGCCCTTGGGGTCATTGGCCCGAAGGCTTGCTTCAATGAGCAGATATCGGTTGACCGGGGGGCCGCATCCGGCAAGTAGAATCAATGCCAGGACGGCTAAGAGAGAATGGAGGGAAAGAATACAGCCCCACCCTTTTGGAATATCGTTGGCGGTGAGGCCTAAGGCAAGAGGGCTCAACGGAGGTGTTGGAGCCTAAAAGATGGAACGTTTCTTTTCGACGACTTTCTTAATCTTCTTCTGACCGTACCAGACCTTGGCATTACTCTCCAAATCCACCATCTGCAGATCGACCTGGTAGAAGACCGCCTTGGTCCCCTCGGCCTCATCGAGGATCGTCGCGATGGTACCTTTCATCATGAAATCAGCGCCGATCTCCTTGCCCGGCGCTTTCTGCGTATCCTCTCGCGCATACATGGCTTGCTCTTTTCTCTCGGTGCGCAGTTCGTCACGATCTCCCTTTCCTGCTACAAACGTAACTTTTTGTGAGTTCGTCAATTCCCGTTCAAGGTCGGACACAAATGTGTTCACGTTGATATGTTCGTGGCTGCTGTTCAGAATGGTCCCGACGACAACCACCGGCTGGCGGTGGTTCGAGCCGGAGAAATTGTTAAGCCACGGATACTCCAGTGCCTCTTTGACCATCGTCTCTGCAACCATCCTGGAATCGGTATCGTTCCAGCGGCCGCTCAGATCTGTGACGACCTCGGAGTCAACCCTCGTAATTCTCGTCTCCTGGGCACAGCCGGCCAGCACCACCACTGCCAACGCCACAAGCCCGATTCGTCCTCGATGCATCATCATCACGCGATACCTCCTCGGAAATGCAGCAATTGGCAGTCGATCAGTCAGAGCCTTACCGGGGTGCCCGTTTGTCTTCTTCTTTCTCAAGCCGCTCAAAAAGCTTATCGGCATTCCGTCTGACGTAGTCACGAACCTGGGCGTTGAGTTCCTTCGCCTTATCGAGATTTTCCTTCATCTCCTCGAGATTGAGCCTGGTCAACACGTAGTACGTGTTGGTCTTCTCATCCTTGTAGCGATCGATGGGACGAACGCCGCTGAGGGTCGTGGTCGTCACAGTCTTAATGGCCCGTTCAACGTTTTGCTCTTCTGAGTTTTTCGTAAAGTCTCCGGCCGTCGTGGAGGCCGCATAGTCGCGCATTAAGTAGCCGGTATAGGTTTCAAAGCTCTTGGCAATTTCAGCTCGCGCACGATTCTCAGCGGTATCCCAGGCCAGCGGCTCGTTCCGAACACCGGCTACCGCCCCGACACCATAAAAGCCTTTACTATCTTTCTCGTTGAACGCCCCTGACCCCTGCTTCACCCACTTCGGGGGACCGCCGCATGCAGCAAGTCCAACCAACAGGGCGATAGCCACTCCTCCCCCGACCAACCTCGACCTGAACCCCAATACCCTATTCATGTGCATGCCTCCTTGGTAATAGTCGGGACGGTAATACGGCTACGCACCAGCGGTAGGTGCCAATGACACGCGTTCGAGAAATTGCGTGAATTCATGCTAGCATGCACCCCCAATTCCGTCAACGAAACCGACGGCCGATGGTTGGCCGTCTTACTCTTCCACCAACGGAGGATACCTGTGGCAGACGTGCAGATTGATGACGGTATCATTAAGATTCTGAGCCTGGAAGTTCAAGATCCCAAGGCAGCCGCAGTCCTTGCCGAATATCCCCAGGTCCGCTGGGCAGAAATTACGCGGAAAGCCGTCAAAATTGGGCTGGGGTATCTGAAAGGCGGAGAGCGGGCCTAACGCAGGATGCTGAAAACACCACGTCAGCACGCCAGGACCTCGGTAATTCCTATGTGAGCCTCGTCGGAGGATATTCCCGCAGGATGCTCAAAAAGCCCGTCCAGCAAGGCCGC
>DATDFW010000086.1:0-2705 GCA_036522375.1 Nitrospiraceae bacterium | reverse complement strand
GTCCACGGTCGCGGACCACGATCCCCACCTCCGACCCGTCTTCCACTGTAGGATGATAGGATGCGATCTCCACCTCGGGCGCCTCACCATCGCGGCGGAACTTCAGTGCATTGGTAATGAGGTTATAGACCCCATGGGTCGCCCAGGTTCGGTTGCCCTGCCACCGGGGCAGGGCCTCCACCACTCGCACCGTCGCGCCGGTCTCCTTGATCTTGTCGTCGAGCCGTCGCAACGCTTCTGTCACGACGCTTTCGCCTTGAATGTCCTCGACGGCTCCTTCCATGCGCTGCACTCGTGACAGGGTCAAAATGTCCGTCATCAGCTGGTCCATCCGTTGGGTCCCACGCACGACCCGCTGAAGAAAGTCCCGCCCTTTGTCGTCGAGACGGTCGCCATAACGGTCATGAACCATGCGGGAGAAGTTCTCGATGGAGCGAAGCGGCTCTCGTAAGTCATGCGAGGTGACATAGAGGAGCGTCTCCAGATCGCGAGTCTTCGCGAGAATTTCCGCCGTCCGCTCCTGCACACGCATTTCTAACTGATCGTGCGCTCGTCGCAGCGCCTCCTCCGCCCGCTTGCGTTCCGTGATGTCCTTGAAAAAAATGGCAACGTGTCTTTCGCGTGGCTCTCCAACGCGGAGTGCATACACGTCATACCAGCGACCCAGTTGTGCTGCCTGATTTTCAAAACGTACGGGTTCGCCCGTCAAGGCGATCTTGCCGTAAATTTCGAACCAGTGCTCTTCATGCAGGGGAGCGATCTCGCGCATTCTTCTGCCCGGCGCGTTGTGAATCCCTGTCTGCTTCTCAAACGACGGATTCACTTCCAGGAAGCGGTAATCCACCGGCTTGTCGTTTCCATCAAACAGTATTTCGATGGTACACACGCCTTCGTCGACGGAATCGAACAGCGTGCGGTATTTTTCTTCCGACTTGCGGAATTCTTCCTCCGCCCGCTTGCGCTCCGTGATGTCACGCGTCACCTTTGAGAAGCCACGCAAGGCTCCTGCCTCATCCCGCATTGCCGTGATAATCACATTGGCCCAGAACCGAGTCCCGTCTTTACGTACGCGCCAGCCCTCTTCCTCAAATCGTCCTTCGGTCGCCGTTACTTTGAGTTCATGCTCGGGTTTGCCACTATGAATGTCTTCAGGGGAATAAAAGCGCGAGAAATGCTGTCCGATGATCTCTCCAGCCCGATACCCTTTGATGCGCTCCGCGCCCGCATTCCAATTCACCACATGGCCATCGGGATCCAGCATGAGAATCGCATAATCTTTCACGCTGGCCACCAGCAGGCGAAAACGCTCTTCGCCCTGCCGAATGACCTCCTCCGCCCGCTTGCGCTCCGTGACGTCTTCTACCCGGTGAATGATATAGGCGACTTCCCCATTGGGACCGAAGACCGGCGTATTGATCGGACTCCAATATCGTTCCTCGAATTCCCCTCCCTCAGGGCCCGGACGACGAATATCGTACTTTTGAACAGCCATGGCATCCGGTACGCGATGCTGTAACACCCGAGTCAGAGATGCCCGTAGGTTTGATACTCCAGTCGCGGCGGCATCACTGGGATTGTCTGGAAACACGTTGAAGAGATTATGGCCCAGAATCTCCTCCCGTCTGGTCATCGTGGCCTGCAGATACGCATCGCTCACAGCCACGATGACCAACGCGGGAGTTAGGACGAGGTAGGAGCCTGGCGCGGATTCGAAGAGTGTCCGGAAATCAGGCTGTTCACAAATAGGTGATGACTCTATCATCGAGGTCTGCCGCACATTGACGGCTTCCATTCATTGGATAATGTGGAGGAAACGAGCCGGGCAGCATGCACCTACAAGGCGAACGATCACGTTGCAAGGTTAAGAGTACTCCTTGTGCCAACGACTACAAACATTTTCCTGTTTTCCTCACCCATCAGACTCGACTATGGGGTTATGGCTACCGGCCCATGCGCTCGCTTGCCACCAAGGTGGTACGGTCCAGCTTAGCCGGGTGGGTGTGCAGACACTCTTCATCACCCCAGGCGGTCCCTGTGAGAACGGTATTATCGAGAGCTTCAATAGGCGATTACGAGATGAGTGTCTGAACG
The DNA here is from genome assembly GCA_036522375.1 of Nitrospiraceae bacterium. Classification (GTDB taxonomy): domain Bacteria; phylum Nitrospirota; class Nitrospiria; order Nitrospirales; family Nitrospiraceae; genus Palsa-1315. Next base: position 614 of record DATDFW010000086.1, on the reverse strand, counting down.
TTGAGAGGTTCTTTACGCTCGAGGATGTGCTGGAGGATCAAGCACCCGCGGCGTTTGTTGCCGAGTGGGTCGCGGCGACCACGCCGACTGACCAGGACGCCCCTGAATTACTGGAGGCCCTCACATGAGCTATGCTAGATTCGCATCGCCGCATGGGCGGCCCAAACCGATCACGCGCAGATCAATTCCTCAGGTCTCGCTCGGTCTAGATTCGCGGGGCTGGTCAACAGTGCGCCTAGCTCACATACGGCCGGTACAACGACAGGGTGCAGGTCACTTGCACCCCCTGAAACAACGGTATATTACTGGCGTCCAATGTTAGGGTACTGACAATCTCGTACGGGACGCCATACACAAATTGCACACTCTCGGTCACACCATTGTTGAGTGATCCTCTCTTTGGCTGGGTCTTGAAAAACTGGTATATCAAGCCAAAGGCACCGATGCTATGTTACCTGACACTCTGCATGTACCTTTGTTCTGCAGGACTTGGGCTGATAGCCAGGATTGCCATGTTATTGGCGGGATATCTCTTGGCGCTCTCAGGAGCAGAAACCATCGAATGGCTTGATCGGCACCAACCCGACGCAGGGCTCACGCCCGCGCACATGTAT
>DATDFW010000085.1:0-9567 GCA_036522375.1 Nitrospiraceae bacterium | reverse complement strand
GCTGTCATAAGTCAGTAGGTAGGGGGCTTCTCCTGCAACTGATGAGTCATGTCTAAGGTCGGTCTAATGGCCGTTTAATAGTGGCTGGTTACCATCATAATCGTACATAGGAGCGTAACCATGACACACATCGGCATGCGGGTCTATTGGACGGCGATCGGAATGTTCTTTTCCTCGCTCTTCGCCAGTGCGTCTCGAGATAAAGCGCGGCGCAAGGATACGTCTTACTTCGACCCCTCTTAATGTAATTTCGATTGCGCGTTTTCTCTCGTGCTCATACAATTCGTTCGTGATGGTACGAGATATTGTTCAGCCTAACTCGGTTCTAGGTCGCTGGGCAGCGACCGTCTACGCGTATACCGGGGTTCTGTGTCTCCTTGTGGTGCTCGGAGGATGCTCCATTCTGCCAGGCCACTGGCGATCGGGATGGAATGACCCATTGCCTGCCGGCACGCCGGTGCCCGACACAGCCGGCTCATGGAAGTTGACTGATCTAGAACAGGGGGATGGTCGGTTTCTCGCACTCGCCATTTCAGGCGGTGGTAGTCGAGCAGCCAACTTCGGCGCCGCCGCCATGCTGGAACTCCAAAGGCGGGGTTTGCTGGAACAAGTGGATGTGATCTCGGGTGTGTCCGGTGGGACACTCCCGGCCGTATATTATGGACTCGGTGACAAGGCCGGGGTATTTACGGAGCCGGCGGTCCGCGAGGCCTTGGGCTATGATTTTCAGAGCAGTTGGATTCGCCGGTGGTTTCTGCCTCAGAATATCTTCCGTTACTGGCTGTCCGACTTTACCCGCTCCGATATTATGGTCCAGGTCTTCAATAACAACCTCTTTCACAACGCCACCTTTGCAGACCTTCGGCCCCATCCCAAGATCTTGCTCAACTCGACCGTCCATAACGATCACACCCGGTTCACATTTACGGATGAACGCTTCGCCGCACTCCATTCCACTCTTGCCACGTATCACGTTGCCAATGCCGTGAATGCGTCATCCGCGTTTCCCGGTGCCTTCCAAGACGTGACCGTACAAGCTTATGTGGACCCCACGAATTACCTCCATCTCTATGACGGGGGGCCCATCGACAATCTTGGCATCCAGGGCATCGTCGAATATGTGAATCGGAACATTTTGGGCAGCACGCTCGATCGGCTATTTCCCAAAGGATGTTTGATCATCGTGATTGATGCCACGCCGGCGAGCGAGCACCCTGATCTCAATACGGAGGAGTCCAGCCGCAAATCCATCGACTATTTCGTCGACACGAACGCGCTGGACGCAATGGATTCCCTGCTGATGGAATCTCGCCGAACCCTCTTGACGCAAATGGGTATTCCGGTGGGGAAACAAGATCAGGAGACACGAGGCAGGCTGCTGGTGAACGACCCCCATCAATGCGGCTGCGAAGTGCGTCATGTGTCACTTCGACATCTGCTCTATGCGGGAGAATCAGATGATACCGAACTGGGCGAGCGCGTGACACAGATTAAGACGAAGTTTTGGATCTCTAAGGAGGAACAGGACGATCTTTTTCAAGCCGCCAAGCTCATCATGAAGATGCTGGACGACCAACGCCTGCTCACGGACTCGTCGTTTAAAGTTCCCTGCACCAACGTCACAACGTCCAAGCCATAAGAAAGACGTAGCGGACCCTGCTCCTACAACCTTATTTATCCGCGCTTCAGCTTTCAGCGGCTAGCTTTTTATATTTTGCGAAGCAAATAAGATCGAGATGGTCGTAGTGGTCGGGAAGAATTGATTCCGCCTTATAGCCGAGGCTCATGAACAGGTGAATGTTCCGAGGGGTGTTCAGCATGGTGCAGGCAAAGAACTTATGAGAATCGGTCGCAACTCGTTCGACTTCCCGTATGAGCGCTTTCCCCACCCCCCGCGTCTGATGCGCTGGACTCACAGATAACAGCCGGATCACGCAGACTCCAGCCACGTTCCAAAAGCGCACGGACCCAATCACCGCGCCATCGGCTTCCGCTACGAAGATGTGTTTTTCCTTCGCATCCTCCTTCAGGCTGTCGAGCGTTTCCGTCGTCCATCCGCTGACTTTGTAGACGGAAGCATATTCCCCGAATGCCTCCTGTTGGACTTGCAGTAAGGCTGGGAAGTCAGCTTCGGTCGCGGGCCTGATGTGAATCATGAACGTCCCCTCCAGGCAGATGCGACTTAAATCCAGAGTGAGAGGATATCAAAGCCGGGTTTATTCTTCTATCCGACGAGCAAGCATTTCTTTGATTGTGCTACGGAATATGATTGCATGTCTTTCATATCCGCCTGCAATCGGCTCCCTATGGAGGCATCCATGTTGTGGCTCTCGGAGACGAGATGCCAACTTCGATGCCTCATAACGCGTCACTTGACTGGAAACTAGATGTACTTGTATAGTTTCATCAGTATGCATCTGCCTACTTTCATACCTTTCGGCGAGCAGCAGGCACAAACGCCGCCAATGGAGAGTCCAGTCTCCCAGCGGATTGTCACTGCAGCCCGACACCACTATTTTGCCCACGGTTTCCGTAGCGTCACGATGGATGATCTCGCGAAAGAACTGGGGATAAGCAAAAAGACGCTGTATGCCTCTTTCCCCAGCAAGGCCGCGCTTCTTGAGGCCGTACTCATGGACAAATTCCGTATGGTCGAGTCGGATCTCAACGAGATTACAGCTGGGTGCTCGTCCGACGTGTTTACAGCTTTGCATCAATTTCTTGTGTGCATGCAGCGCCACACAGAGGAGATCCAGCCGCCGTTTGTGCGAGACATGCGGCGGGAAGGGCCGGAAAGATTCAAGATGGTGGAGGACCGGCGACGAGAGATGATTCAGCGGCATTTCGGGAAACTTCTCGGCGAAGGACGAAAGGCTGGAATCATCCGCAAAGATATTCCGGTCAAATTGATCATGGAGATTCTACTCGGTGCAGTGCAGGCCATTATGAATCCACCAAAGATCGCGGAACTCGGTCTCACGCCGAAGACCGGCTTTTCCACCCTCCTCACAGTGATTCTTGAGGGAGTCATCACGGATATAGCCAGGTCGAAACTATGAACAGCGTCAACACGGTACGTGGGAGGATGTGTGTGCTCATGGGCGTAGTCGCAGGCTTGTGTGTGTTGGCAAATTGCAGTCCTTCGAACCCCAATCGAGTACAGGGATATGTCGAAGGAGAGTTCATGTATATTGCAGCGCCGTTCGCGGGTGCGCTCGAATCATTACATGTGCAACGTGGCATGCAAGTGAAGGGAGGCGACCCACTGTTCTGGCTCGACAGTGCGTCGGAAAAAGCCTCGAGAGATGAAGCAGAACGGCGTCTTGCACAGGCTCGTGCGAATTTGCAGGATGCCAAGATGGGCAAACGTCCCTCAGAGATCGAAGCTCTCGAAGCGCAACTCAAGCAAGCGCGAGCGGCGCTGAAGCTTTCAGAAAGCGAGTTCGTCCGGCAGAAAGCACTGATGCGTATCCCCGGTGCGACGGCGGAACTGGAGTTCGATCGAGCACGTGCCATGCGAGACCAGAATCGCGAGCGGATTATGCAGCTTGATGCCGATTTGAAAACGGCGCAGCTCGGCTCGCGCACCGATCAGGTCATCGCGGCCGAAGCCGAAGTGCGGGCACGAGAAGCAGCGTTGGCTAAAGCGGAATGGGATTTCTCGCAAAAGCACCAGAGCGCTCCGAAAGCGGGGCTGGTGTTCGATACGCTATATCGGGAGGGCGAATGGGTCGCCGCGGGCCGGCCGGTCATCGCGCTGCTGCCGCCACAGAACGTCAAAGTGCGCGCGTTTGTGCCGGAGGCACGGATCGGCATGATTCATCCCGGCGATCGCGTGCAAGTCATGGTGGATGGTGTGCGTGATCCGTTTATCGGCACGGTCAGTTACATTTCGCCGAAGGCGGAATACACCCCGCCCGTCATTTATAGCCAGGAGAGCCGCAGCAAGCTGGTCTTCATGATTGAAGCGGTGTTCGATCCCATCTCCGCGTCGAACTTGCATCCGGGTCAGCCGGTGGATGTGCAATTCGAGACCTGATCCATGACGAACGACCTGACCTCGACAGACTTTGTCATCGATGTGCGCGGCATGACCAAGCGATTCGGCGAGCGCACTGTGGTGGATCAGATCGGACTTCAAGTGCGCAAGGGTGAAATTTATGGATTTCTTGGTCCGAACGGCAGCGGCAAGACCACCTTCATCCGGATGCTCTGCGGTCTGCTGCGTGCCGACGCAGGCAGTGGCACCTGTCTTGGCTATGATGTGATCACCGAAAGTGAGGCCATCAAGTGCGAGGTCGGTTACATGACCCAGCGTTTCAGCTTTTATGAGGACTTGAGCATTGCCGAGAATCTCGACTTTGTTGCGCGCATGTTCTCGGTGAAGAACCGGCGCGAAGCCGTACACAACAGCCTTGAACGGCTTGGACTCGACGGACGACGGCAACAGCTGGCCGGCGAGCTGTCGGGTGGCTGGAAACAGCGGCTTGCGCTGGCGGCTTGCCTCATCCATCAGCCAAAGCTCCTGCTGCTCGATGAACCGACGGCCGGGGTCGATCCGAAAGCCCGCCGCGATTTTTGGGAACAAATCCATGACCTGGCCGCCGACGGGCTCACCTTTCTCATCACCACGCATTACATGGATGAAGCCGAGCGATGCCACCGCCTCGCCTACATCGCCGACGGCAAGCTACTGACCATCGGCACCGTCCCCGAAGTCATCGCCCACGCGGGTCTCACGACCTGGTCGGTGACCGGGTCGAATCTGCACCAGCTCGCAGAACAGCTTCGTGGCCGTTCCGGCATTATGCAGGCGGTGGCGTTCGGCAGCATGCTGCATGTGAGCGGCGACAATCCTGCCGCGCTGGAGAATGCGATCGCTCCCTTTCGTGAAGGATACGAATGGCGCCGGATCAGCTCCGGCCTCGAAGATGTGTTCATTCATCTGATGGGTTCATCGCAGGATGGAACGTCGTCAAAAATGAATGAAGCCGTTAAACAATGAATTCGAGACTCCACCGATGAGAGGATCGCAGAACGAGTTTGCATCATGAAAAAACCACTCGCATTTTCACCGCCGCGGCTTTGGGCCATGGTCGTGAAGGAATTCGTCCAGATGCGCCGGGATCGCCTCACGTTTGGCATGATGATCGGCATCCCTCTAATCCAACTCGTCCTCTTTGGCTTTGCGATCAATGCGGACCCAAAGCACTTGCCCACTGCCGTGCTCCTAGCCGATCATGGCCCGCAGGGGCGCACCTTGCTGTATGCCATTCAGAACAGCGACTACTTTGATTTCGTCAGGCAGGTCAAGAGCGAAGAGGAAGCGCACGATGTGCTTGCCCGCGGAGAAGTCCAGTTTGTCGTCAATATTCCGGAAAATTTTACCCGCGATCTGCTCCGCGGAGACCGTCCCGCGCTTCTCGTTGAAGCGGATGCGACCGATCCCGCCGCGACCAGTAATGCCATTGGCTCGATGCGCACGCTGTTGAATACGGCGTTACAAAACGATCTCAAAGGCCCTCTCTCCTTTCTCGACGGCACCGACGGTCCCATCGATCTGCGTATCCATGCGAAATACAATCCGGAAGCCATTACGTACTTCAATATCGTGCCGGGTCTGATGGGCGTGGTGCTCACGATGACCATGGTCATGATCACCGGACTGGCCATCACCCGCGAGCGCGAGCGTGGCACCATGGAAAATCTTCTCTCCATGCCGACGCGTCCGTTCGAGGTGATGATAGGAAAGATCGTTCCCTACATCCTAGTCGGTTACGTTCAAGTGGGGCTGATCTTGATCGCGGCGCATGTGTTGTTTCACGTGCCGATGCTTGGAAGTCTCGGTCTGCTCCTCCTGGTGGCACTTGTGTTCATTGCCGCCAACCTGGCGATGGGCATTACGTTTTCCACCGTGGCCCAAAACCAACTCCAGGCCATGCAGATGTCCTTCTTTTTTTTCTTGCCGTCGATCCTGCTCTCCGGGTTCATGTTTCCGTTTCGCGGCATGCCTCAATGGGCGCAAGCCATTGGAGAAGTCCTACCGCTCACCCACTTTTTGCGAATCGTCCGTGGCATCCTCCTTAAGGGCAACGGCCTTGAGGACGTCGTCCTACAGCTCTGGCAGATCGCGCTGTTTGCCGCCATCGCGCTGATCATCGGGGTGAAGCGCTACCGCCAGACGCTGGATTAGAGAAGAGAGGTAGAGCGCCCTTTGCCAATTTTCTGTGGATCGTCGGACATCATGTCGGTGACGGCGGAGGAGCGAATGGCTAGCGGGCGACGGCCATCCTGGCGAACTGTCGCTTCATCACATTGATCTGCGCAAGATAGCGACTCACGTCGTGATCGCCGCACCGCTGACGGGGGATCATCCGGAAGCCGCTTCGCGCATAGACCTGGCCCGCCCCGGTTCCACACAAATGAATGACTGCGGCCAGGTCCTGTTTCCGCTGGAGCGTGACAGAAGCGAGTTTCGGTTGTCCGATCGCGCTCGCGACAGCGCGATCCAGCTGTGCTGCCGTCAATTCGATGGCGTGGCTCGGTGCGACTCGTGTGTAGAGGCTGTTGAACCAGCACGAATTCACATCATTCCAAGGCCCCTGTTCGACGACCTTGTGATCGTGAATGCAGTAGCGTTTGGCTTCACGGAACGTGGAGTCGGTGATCTGATACATGCCAGCCGCGCTCGACGCAGGCCGGTACAGCTCCAGAGGATTCCATGTCCGACTCCACCGCCAGTATGTCCGCGCCACCGGGTTGCCTCCGCCTTCGACCTGGGCAAGAGCGGCAAGCAGATCGGGGGTGATGACATCGGTCGAATGTTTGCGGAAGAGCGAGCCGTACTGCTGCCACGTCTCGGGCGGGCTCTTGGCGAGCGATGTGTCCAGCGGAAAGAAGACCTCGGTTGGTTTGTTAATCGCGTGATAGGTCCAGTTCACGCTAGCCCACGTCAACAGAATGAGAATTCCGCCAACAAGAATCCGGACCATCGGCGGGGAAGCCGCCAGCGCTTTCCTCATCATCTGGAATTCACGCCACCGCGATCGTGCGAGACGCCGGACGGCGGCAAGTATGAACCAACGCCTGCGGCTCCTTCGATGAGCAGCTCTGTTCACTCGCGCATAGGATGCAGAAGCCATGGCCCTGCATTATAACCTCCTCATGTGGGAGGTAGGGAGGGGACCGAACTTCGCCATTTGATACTGGGTCGGTTTACAATCGGGCCGTCCTAACCGATGTCTATTCTCGGCAAGCTCAACAAAGGAAGTTCCTGGGCAGTGGAATGAATACGAATCTCCGCAAAGTTGTCATCACCGTTGCGATCCTAAATCTGGCCTATTTTGGGGTCGAGTTTGCGGTGGCCGTCGCTATCGGCTCGGTTTCGCTCTTTGCTGACAGCGTCGATTTTTTAGAGGATACCTCGGTGAATTTCCTGATTGCCGTCGCCATCGGTTGGAGTGCCACCAACCGGGCCCGTGTGGGCATGGCCCTCGCCGGAATCCTGCTCATCCCTGGACTGGCGACGCTGTGGACTGCGTGGGAGAAGTTCATGGCTCCTCTCCCTCCTGCCTTTGTTCCCCTGTCGCTGGCCGGCGCCGGTGCCCTCGTGATCAACCTGTTGTGCGCGTTCATGCTGGTGAGGTTTCGGACACAGAGCGGCAGCCTCACACGGGCGGCGTTCCTGTCAGCGCGAAACGATGCACTGGCGAACGTCGCCATCATCGCGGCGGGGATTATGACGGCCTACACGCTTTCCGGATGGCCCGATCTGATTGTGGGTCTTGGCATCGCAGCGATGAACGCCGATGCCGCGCGGGAAGTCTGGAGCATAGCACGTGAGGAATACAGTGCGGCTAGCTCGTGAACAAATTTCACACTGATGCACTACCTGCCATTTTGCCATTTACCTATGTTGACACTCCCTACCACAGGGTCGTAGCCTTTTCATAACTTTCCACTGCAACCGGCTGAAGAGTTGTATGTCCCGATTTTTTGTCTCCACGTGTGATCGTGTGAGCGCACCGGGTCTCACTAGGATAGGGAGAGCCATTGCGAGCTTTCTGATTGCGGGACTCTTGACGGTCCTGCATCCGGGCCCCGTTATAGCGAGCAATGAATTTGCGCCATCGTCGGTCGAGAAGGGCGCGTTCTTGGTGGCTAGTCCATCATTGAAAGATCCGCATTTCCGTCATGCCGTCGTGCTGATCGTGGAGCACGGGAGTGGGGGAACTCTCGGGCTCGTGCTGAATCGCTCCACCAAAATCCTATTGTCTGAAGCATTGCCTGACCTCACTGTGCTCAAAGGGAGCACGCACCGGTTGTTTGCCGGTGGGCCGGTAGAACCGAACCGCCTTCTGCTGCTGTTCCGACTGAAGGAGCCTCCGCCGGGCTCGCGATTGATTTTTGACGGGGTCTATATGGGGGACACACCGAATATTTTGGAACGCATCATTGCGCAGGCCAAACCAACCGATCCCTTCCGGGCGTTTGCCGGATCTGCCCGGTGGGCTCCGGGGCAACTGAAATATGAAATGCTTCAAGGGGCATGGGCGATTCTGCCACCGGATTCGGCCGGCATCTTTGACAGTAACCCGGCCACATTCTGGCAGGACTGTATTGGCCGGCTAACGACACCCCGCGTCATCTCCTACTAGCAGGCTGTTGATAAAACCCGTCAGCGTCGTTCTCGCATCGTTCAGACCCTCAACGTACCGCAAGGGTACGCCTCGGGCCTTCACTCGCTGCGGCCTTGCTGAACGGGCTTTCTTAACCAGCCTGCAACTAAATTAGATTAGGAGAGAGCAAGCAAGCTTCCTGCAGACCTCGCCCGCAAAATTTTTTCGACACGGAGCATGGGACAATTTTTCTCGACAGGCTGAGGTGTCAGCCTGGTAGGATGCGTCGGCCATGAGCAACGTACCCGATGTTTCCTCCCCCCGCCGAGCCGCGGTCCTGTTCATTCTCATCACAGTCATGCTTGACATGCTGTCCTTCGGTATCGTCATTCCAGTGCTGCCAAAACTCGTCGAGGAGTTTCTCTCCGGCGATACGGCCCAGGCGGCGATGATCTATGGGCTGATGGGCACGGCCTGGGCGGTCATGCAGTTTTTTTGTTCGCCGATTCAGGGAGCCCTGTCAGACCGATTCGGCCGACGGCCGATTGTGCTGCTGTCCAACCTGGGATTGGGACTCGACTATATCGTCATGGCGCTGGCGCCGACCGTCGCCTGGCTGTTCCTGGGTCGCGCCATCTCCGGCCTCGCCTCATCCAGCTTCAGCACCGCCGGTGCATACATTGCCGACGTGACACCTGCGGAACACCGGGCGGCGGCGTTCGGAAAAATCGGCATGGTGTTCGGCCTCGGTTTCATACTCGGTCCTGCCGTGGGTGGGTGGCTCGGCTCGATCGATCCGCGGCTCCCGTTTTGGGGTGCGGCGGCGCTCAGCCTGGTGAACGCATGCTATGGGTTCTTTGTGTTGCCCGAATCCCTAGCGCGTGAAAAGCGGATGGCCTTTTCGTGGAAGCGGGCGAATCCAGTCGGCTCGCTGGTGTTGTTGCGCTCG